>DAIDJX010000206.1 GCA_027451165.1 Prolixibacteraceae bacterium
GATTCAGGTCATCTCCGAAGAAGAGTTGTCCATCCGTCTGTACCCGGATATCAAACCAAAGTTTATAGTCCTGGTTTTTCGATTCCATCACCAGGATTCCATCACGTGCCTCAACAGCCAATGGGAGACGGTCAACCTTTTTTCCATATTGATTAAACCGTACATCATCCTTCATATCTTCCTGGGCCATTAAAAGTCCGGAAGAAAAGCATAGACATAAAAATAAAATTAATCTTTTCATACTTTTAAAGTTTGTTTATATTGCATTGATAAATTGAGTTAAATTTTCGTCTTTGCGTAAATTGAGTTTTTTCCTTAACCTGTATCTGCTGATTTCCACACTTTTAGGTGAAATATTCAGAACGGGTGAGATTTCTTTGGAGGAAAATCCGTTGCGGAGCAAAACCATAAGTCTTCTTTCGTGTTCGGTGAGATCAGGGAAGCGGAGGGCAAGACGGGAGACAAAATCTGAATGGATTTGTTCGGCTTGTTTGTAAATGTGTTCCACTTCATGGGTAAAACTCATCTTTTGTCTGATCCTTACCAATTCAGCATGAAGCAGTTCATGTTTTCTCTGTAGATTCTGCTCCTGGTCAGCTGCTTCGATTGAATCACTTAAAACCTCCAGAAACTGTTTCATTTCTCCGATGTTAAGCGCAAAAGTAACCAGCTCTTTTCTTTTTTCTTCCAGATGCTCAGCCATTGAGGTATTTTCCATCCGGATATTGTTCAATTCAATTTCAGAAAGTGCTTTCTGATAATCTGTATATTGAATCTGTTCTGCCAGTTTCTTTTCATTGGCGGCCATTTTCAACCGGTTTCTCCGGTAGTGCAGTAAAAGGACCAGTGCTGAGAGCAGGAATATTCCTATCGCTGCGATAGTCAGCAACCTGTCGGTGTTTGCCGGAAGGTGAATAATATTCTGTATTTTGGGGGTCAAATCAGTACCACTGTTTATTCTTTCATGACCGGAAACTGCCACATCGAAAACATTTTGCATGAAGAAAAGTGTAAGAAAGGTTAAAAAGCCTGATAAAACCGGAGTTAACAACCAACCCAATGCAATCTGCCCCAACATTTCGAAGCGGATTTCCTGGACACCCCTGACAAATCCGATACCGATCAAGGCTCCTACCACCACCTGTGTGCTGGATACCGGCACCAGGGGAATCGGCGGCAGGCCGAAATGGCTGAGAAAGTTGTACAGGGAGGTTGAGGAAAACAGAAAAAGTACCAATGCCTGGGAAAGCACAACCACAATGGCAGTTTCGGGAGTGAGAGACAGAACGCCATTCCCTACGGTTTCCATTACTTTTTTGCTGTAAGTGGCAATACCCAGCGCAATGGAAATTCCGCCCAGGAAGAAGAGCAATTGTATGGTGGAAAACGTGAATTTACCAAAATGAACGGTCAGGGAGATAGAATTCACAAATACCCCCATAACATTGGCTATGTTATTGGCCCCCAGACTATAGGCTCCGAAAGCCCCTGTGATAATCAGTGCCAGTCTGATGTAAATGTCCAGTTTGATGACATGGATGCTGGTTCTCCGGATTATCCGGCGCATAAGAAGGTATAGCAGAGCCGAAAAGAAAGCTCCGAGAATTGGTCCGGTTACCCAGGAACCAACAATTTTGGTCAGCACTGAAAAATCAACCGGGGTAGAGGTAAAAAAACTCCATCCGATAATAGCCCCGACAATAGCCTGACCGGTGGAAACCGGCAGTTTTTTCCAGGTCATCACGGTGACCACTATCGCTGAACAAAGTGCGGCTGTAAACGCTCCCCCCAGTGTATCGATTGAGCCAAGCTGCGAGAGGGTACGGGTGGTTCCGGAACCCTGCATCATGGCGCCCAGGATAACGAAAACACTCCCGATAAGGGCAGCCGTCCTGAACCTGACCATGCGGGTGCCTACTGCCGTACCAAAAATATTGGCTGCATCATTGGCTCCCAGGGACCAACCCAGAAACAAACCGCTGGTTATGAAGAAAATAAATTCCATCCAGGTTATACCGTTCTTTTAATGGCCATGATGGTCAGCAAATCAGCTACTTTTTCCGCGATGTCAGAAATATTTTCAATATGAAGGGTAAAATAGCGCAAATGAAACTTCTCGCTCAGTTTTAATTCAGGCATCTCTCTGAAAATCTTCCGTCGAATGACATCTGCCAGCAAATCAGTTTCCTTTTCGAAAAAATATACCCTGTGGATCTTTTCCGAAACATTCGCAGGTTCACTGAAATATGACTTGGCCGCCGGGATGACCGATTCAGCAGCCGATGTGGAAATCTGCGTGAGTTTGATCATATCCGGAATGAGTTCGGCTGGAATATTCGGCATTTCCACATCAAACTGGAAAAGATTCTTCTTCGCCTGGTCGATCAGGTTATCCATCTCTTCCAAAAGGCGCATGATATCGCCTCTCAACTGGGGCATCAACGATTGTGTATATAATGTGTTCTCAATTTCCCTGCGGAGAACATCTGATTCCATTTCGCTGTTGGCAAGCGATCGCAAGTTAGAGGCAAAATTCCCCTGATCACGGTACAGGTAATTCTTAACACCATCTTTAAACAAAAGCAAGCTTTGATCTACGCAATTCAGAAACTTGTTGATCAGTTCTATTGATTTATTTGCTCTGGCAAACATGGTTATTCCTCCTTTACAGTAAAATATTATGCAAGATTAGTCATTTTTAACATTGTGTGATATGACAATATAGTCCAATGAAAGTTGATGGTGTAGGTATGTAGAGTTATGTTGAAATGATATAAAATTGAATTACAAAATAATAAAGTCTGAAATGTAGTGAAGTGAATCGAGAAATCATTAAATAGAATAGAAATATGTAGTGTTAATGTAAAGGAAATTTGAGTCAGGATAGCACTACAACTTTACCCTGACCTCCAATTAGGAACCGCCGGTTAACTCAATTCAGCGTGATGTATGTTTCCACATCGGAAATGATGTTTGTTAATTCAAAATGACTTCAATGACCGGAATCTCAATTGGTGGTTTGATTACAGGGAGGTTCAGAACCAGGTCATTCTCTGTTTCCGGGCTTCCGCTCCTTCCGCCTGACTTGGAGAATTTAATTTCAGAAGCGTCATGCAGGAATTGGACGTATTTTACCTTACCCATGTAGCCGGGAAGCTTCAGACTTTGGAGGGGGTAATCCAGTAAATGGATGTAAAGCCGGTTGGTAACCGGATTAAAGGTCAACAGGGTATTGGCGGGTTTGATAAATGTTTCAGGAGCTTCCGTACATCCGTATATGGAACGGCTGTTGTATTTCATCCAATTACCCATGTTTTTTAAAGCGTCCTGAGCCCGGTAATCGAAAGTACCACGGGCAGTCGGACCGACATTCAGCAGCAGGTTGCCGCCTTTGCTGACACTTTCAATCAGCAAAACCAGCAACTGTTTGGTGTCTTTCCAGGTATGCTCGTCGCGGTAATATCCCCAGCTTCCGGAAAAAGTCTGGCAGGTTTCCCAGGGTACCCGTTTACCATTCACTTCCGGCCATTTGTCCACTTTATACTGTTCCGGTGTGACGAAGTCCCATCCTCCGGCAACATCCTGCAAATCAGCCCGGTCGTCAATGAGTATCCCCGGTTGCAATTGACGAACCATTTTGATCAGTTCCACTGAACCCCAGTCTTCCCTTCCCTTTCCATTTTCACCGGGATAAGAGAAATCAAGCCATAAAATATCGATTTTTCCGTAATTCGTCAATATTTCCCGTACCTGGTTCTTCAGGTATTCCCGGTATCTGGCCATTTCTTTCCCCTGGTTAAGCCTGTTGTAATCTTCTTTGGTACTCACCCGTTGCGGATGAACCCGGTCTATGGTGAAGTCGGGATGATGCCAGTCAATCAGTGAGTAGTAAAATCCGATTTTCAAACCTTCAGACCGGAAAGCGTCCACCCATTCTTTGATCAGATCTTTTCCATAAGGGGTGCTGACAGCATCATAGTCGGTATATTTTGAATCAAAAAGGCAAAAACCTTCATGGTGTTTCGAGGTAATGACGGCGTATTTCATTCCTGCCTCCTTGCACATCTTTGCCCATTCTTTCGGGTTGTACAAATCGGGATTGAAAAGTTCAAAATATTTCTGATATCCTTCATTGGTGATCCTTTCCTGGTTTTTAACCCATTCATGGCGGGCCGGCATAGCATATAATCCCCAGTGTATGAACATACCAAACCTGGCATCGGTCCACCATTGCATCCGTTCTTTTTTTTGGGTTTCCGTTTCATCCCATATTTTAGGTTGGGCGTAAAGACTGGTACAGATGGTGAGAAATGCCCAAACGAGGAATAGACACTTTTTCATGATGGTTCAATTTTTAGGATGGTTAAATGTAAAAATAAATCATATTCAAATACATTTGGCATCGGTTTTTTTGCCGCGAATGCGCGAAGTTTTCACGAGCAAATATGACCAATGAAAAAATGCTTTGTGTATCTTGGTGCCTTTGAGCCTTTGTGGCAGAAAAGTGAAACAAGGATTAATATAAACCGGTCAAAATGCCTAAGTCGCTGAATATAATTTTTTTTGCGCTGTTTCTGTTTGTGATATCCGGCGAAACAGCTGCTCAGAATGAGTCGGATGTTTTTTCCGGAAGCTGGATTTACTTCAGTAATGCACCAAATTCCCTGTACAATCATCTTTCCGGGCAGGCATTCGGACTGCTGGACCTGCGCAGGGAGGCAGTCAGCCGGCTGAATTCTCCCGACGACTGGAAGCAATGGCAACATAAAGTCCGGGAAACATTGTCTGAGATTGTCGTGCCTTTTCCGGAGAAAACGTCCCTGAATGCGAGGATTACGTCGACCATTAAGAAGGAAGGATTCCGGATCGAAAACATCATTTTCGAATCTCAGCCCGGATTTTATGTTACGTCTTCACTCTTTATCCCTGCCGGGATCAAGAAGGGGGGAAAGGCGCCAGCTATAATATACTGCAGCGGCCATACCGTGGAAGGATACCGGAGTGCTGTCTATATGCATGTTATTTTGAACCTGGTGAGAAAGGGCTTCATTGTTTTTGCTTTTGACCCGGCGGGGCAGGGGGAGAGGCTGGAATATTACGATCCCGATTCCGGAAAATCTCTGGCCGGTGGCCCCACTAAGGAACATTCCATTCCGGGAGCCCAGGCTTTTATCTCAGGAAGTTCACAGGCCAGGTATATGATATGGGATGGGATAAGGGCGGTGGATTACCTGTTTACCCGGAAGGAAGTGGATACCGGCAGGATCGGGATAACCGGCCGTTCCGGCGGAGGAACACAGTCGGCATACATTGCAGCCATGGATGACCGGATTTATGCAGCTGCCCCGGAAAATTACATCACCAATTTTACCCGTTTGCTGCAGACCATTGGTCCCCAGGATGCTGAACAGAATTTCCTTCGGGGCATTAAAAGGGGAATTGACCATGCGGATCTTCTTTTGGTCAGGGCACCGAAACCTGCTCTGATGATCACTACTACACGGGATATGTTCAGTATTCAGGGCGCCAGGGAAACAGAAGAGGAGGTATCGCGGATCTATAAGGCTTATGGAATGACGGATAATTTCAGCAGGACGGAGGATGACGCCGGCCATGAGTCGACACGGAAGAACAGGGAAGCGATGTATGCTTTTTTCCGTAAACACCTGAATAATCCGGGCAGCTGTGTAGATGAGGAAGTGGAAAAATTAACCGCAGATGAACTGAAGGTCAGGGAATCGGGGCAGGTTTCAGTTTCTTTGGGCAGTGACTCGGTCTTCAGCCTGAACAGGAGAGAGAATGACGGAATTATTAAAAAGTGGAAGGATGACAGGAGCGATCTCACCAGGCATCTTTCCGCAGTGAAGGAAGCTGCCGCAAAACTTTCCGGTTATAAGGAACCGACTTCCGCAGAAATCCCTGTATTTTGCGGAAGGATTCAGCGGGATGGATATTTTCTGGAAAAGTATTATATAAAGGGCGAGGGGGAGTATGTTATTCCCTATCTGCTGCTGATCCCGGACCGTCCA
>DAIDJX010000207.1 GCA_027451165.1 Prolixibacteraceae bacterium
GTTCAGGCATTTTCTTCGTTGAAGATAAAAGCGCCCAGGTATTTTTAATTTTCCTGAATTCCTCTTTAACCTCATTATTCTCCGAAAGTTGTGAGAAAACTTCTTTTTTATGGATTCCCTTCAGGTCGCCCATTACTATCCGCAATATGTCGTCTTTGTTTATCATGTCTGTGTTATTAAAGCGTGAACAGGTATTTACCCTATATGATGTTATTTTTTTTCAGAATCAGAACAAAGAAAAAGATATGGAAGTAATTCAGTGTTCAGTTTTATTTGCATTCTGGGCTACCGGACAAATAAAAATATTGTAAACGGCAGATAGTCTTTAAGTGTAGTACGGAAAAGTTTCAATGCCCTGGAGACATGCATTTCAACCGTCTTCAAAGAAATACCAAGCTCTTCGGATATCTCTCTGTTCTTCTTGTCTTCGAACCGGCTAAGTAGGAATACAGTCCTGCATTGTGGAGGTAATCGCCGGATAGTATGCTCGATTATTTGCTCAATCTCACTGAATGAGATCAACGACATGTCGATTGCACTTAGGGAGTCGAGGTTTTCATTCAGTTCAGATTCATCAACATCAGTGGATTTAAAAAGTCTCTGTTTGTATCGTCTATCCCGAAGCTTGTACAGGCAGTTGTTTCTGGCAACGGTAAAAAGATAAGCTCCCAGGTTCGTGTTATCAGCCAGCGTTGTCCTTTTGTTCCATAGCGTCATGAATGTTTCCTGGACGATATTCTCAACGATATCCGTATTGGGAACATATTCATAAACAAAATAATAAAGTCTTGATACATAACTTTTATAGACCAATTCGAATGCAGTTTCATCGCCTTTTCTTATTCTTTCAAATAAGCAACTGTTGTCATCGTTCATCTTAAAGGTCATATTTTTAAAATCATAACTCTAAATGCATGACAAACAATAATTAACTATGTGATTATTAGTAATATACAGGCTCTTTGTTAATAACAAACATCCAAATATTTCAATAAGTCCTTTACTTTCAATTGGTTCGAATTGTGTCGTCAATAAGGTTCCCGACGATGAACATCAAGGACAATCCGATATTCCGGTCAAACTGACCCCCTGTTCCGGTGATATTCACCCCAAGGCTAGTCAAATCCAAGGAACACGGATGACTGACAATTTTACTGTTTTTTTCTCAAGTTTTCACTATTAAATTCAATTCTGTATGAGGTGTGAACCAACATCACCAATACACTCCGGTATCGGTCTCTTCTCCAAAAACAGCCTGCCAGTCAGCCACCGGCAACTGGCTGATTACAATCCTAAAAGCACGTCCATGGCGAAAACCGGAAACCCTGATCATATTCAGCCGGTCATTATAACAATTTGTGGTTTATCTAATTATCATAGATTTAACACCGGAATAATATGGTCAATCTGTTCCGGCGCCAGGTTGTCAGGATCACCGGCTTTTCCACCGGAAGGAGCAAACCGGACACAAGTTCAGAAACCCTGCCGGGTAGTGGTCAACTTTGTTGTTTTTTCCACAAAAAGCACCTTTCCTTTTTTTTTGTCACACTTAGCCGCATCATTCGATCTTTTGAACCTGAAGGAAAAAAATTACCACTACAGGTAATTCTGAATCTCATTTTGAATAGATTTGAATACTATAACAAAATGTTTATACTATGAAATTACTTTTTGTAACCCGGTATAGATCAATTAAAAGGATATCCGTCTTCCTGCTTTTCACACTTCTGACCCTGAGTTCGTTCGCCATTTCCGTGAAATTCAGTGTCGATATGACCCATTTTATTCATCTTGGTTTTTTCAAACCTGACAAGGATACAGTTTTTGTAACCGGAGATTTCAACAACTGGGCAATCAATAAACCATTGACACGCGTCGGAACCTCCTATATTTATTCTGTTACCCTTCCGGTCAGTTCCAATTCAGTTTATGAGTACAAGTTCTACAGCAATGGTACTTCTTCTTACAACGATACCCATATCGACAGTTTTGAAGGGCTGGTGGGTGACGGTAAGAACGGAAACCGGATACTGCAAACAGGCAGCGCCGACATGAATTTACCCACCGTGCTTTACAGCAATTTCAAGCCGGGGAACACCGTTCCAAAACAAAAAGCGGAAACCATTGCCAAAAACTGGTACAAACACTGGAATCCAGATGCAAAGGCCACTACCGCCATTTCTGACTATTTCTATGAAGAACAATTCAGTCAGCCCTTTGCCCATATTTTTAATTTCAGTTCCGGAGGATGGGTGGCGATTTCAGCAACTGACCGGCTGAGACCCGTTCTGTGCTATAACTTCATAAACAAGGGTAACTTCATGGGAGCCTGCGCATACAACAGCCTAATCAGTGCACAGGTATCGCCTGATGTCACGGATGAATGGGATGATTTGCTGAACAACGACTTTTCCCGCTACAATACGAAGCGTGTTCTGCCTTTGATCAGCACACACTGGCACCAGTGGTGGCCCTATAATGCGTACTATCCCTTAAATCCTGTGTTCTATAAAGAAGAAAACGGGCACTACCGGTTAGGTTGCACCGTAACAGCCGGGGCGCAAATGATGAAATACTGGAACTATCCCGAATCGGGTAAAGGAATCGTGTATGGGAATGATCCGGTTACCGGTCTGAATTACCACGATTTAAGCAAGGATCATTTTAAGTGGTACAACATGCCTGATTTTCTGGAACCCGATGCAACCTTGTCTGAAGCGGTATATGGTCCATCGGCACTGGTCAATTACAGTTTCTGGATGACCTTGCAAAACCTGAACGGGGAACTGTACAGCAACTGGATATCGTCATGGGCCCGTTATTTCGGCTATTCCCCAACGGCTGAAGTCGTTCAGGAATGGAATGTGTCAAAAGAAAAATGGAAAGCCCTGTACAACACAGAACTGGAGAATGGCCGCCCCGTGATGATGTCCGGCTCAGGCGATACCTACGGGCAGGGCGGACACGCTTTTATCTGTGACGGATACCAGGCCGGAGACTACTATCATGTCAACCTGGGTTGGGCTCACATCAACGGGTATCTCGATGGGTTTTATCCTTTCGGCAATTTTGCCGGACACCATTTTAACCATGTGGCCACCACCGGGGTTCAACCGGCTTATTGCCAGCCCGATTACAAAAGGGAATTCGTGGCAGATGCCAACACGGTTCTGCTGATGCATTTCAATGGTAACCTGAAGAATGAATCTTCCATCGGAGGAAACGCAACACTTCACGGAAGCGGGATATCTTTCGTTGCCAACGATTCGCTCGGGTTGGGAAAATGCCTGCGAATTGACAATTCCACCAGCGGGAAAAACTCTTTTCTTTCTTTTGCCCACCACACGGCGCTGAATCTGACCGGCAGCTGGACGATCGAAGCCTGGGTAATGGTCAACTCGTGGGATAAGGAGTTTAACCGCGATCCCTTTCTGTTCATGAAGCACAACGCCGATTGGTCAATCGTCAATTACAATATGAAACTATTGTCCAATGAGAAAAAAGTCCTGTATGAATACAGGTCACCGGCTGGAAACGTGACCATATTTGATTCACAGCCATATTATCTGGAAACCGGCCGCTGGTACCATATCGCGTTCATCAGGGACAGCCAGAACAGCAACACCAAAGTGTTGATTTACAACCTTAAAAATGAGTTGGTCTACTTCCGTTCCCAACCTTACAATGCCGGTGCCAATTGGGCCCCCGGAACCAATGACGGAGATTTGAACATTGGCAGCTGGGGGGGAGAAAACTGGGGACTTTTCGACGGATACATGGATGAACTCAGGATCAGCAATACAGCCCGGACCATCGAAGAAGTGGCCGGTGTGGTGTATGCCCGGAATTACCCTGGTGATGCCGATAACGACGGGCAGGTGAAGACCTCCGACATTTTGCCTCTCGGATTTTTTTACGGTGAAACCGGGGAACCAAGGGAAACAGCTACGCAGGGATGCCAATGGCAACTGAACAACCGGATACCCTGGGATAAATACAGGGCAACTTATGCCGATTGCAACGGGGATGGGATCGTCAACAGCGAGGATATCCTGTGCCTCGGGTACAACTACAATAAAATTTCACCGGTACAGAACAGTCAGACTTCATTAAAATCCATGCGCATGGCCTCCTTACAGGTTCAGTGCCAACCCGGTATAACGACGTTGCGCCCCGGCGATAACTTTGATCTTGTTTTCAGCGCCGGAAACGATTGTGACCTTGCCGGAACATCCTTTTCGATCTCCTGGGATATCTCTCAACTGAAGGTGGACGCCGATAACTTTTTGGTAATGGGCAGTGCCTGGGAGGACAATCCGCTGGTCATCAAAAAAATAAATGCTGAAGCCGGCCAGCTGGAGATAGGGATCAGCAATATCAAGGGTAAACCCGTCCGCTCCGGCGGGGAGTTGTTCCGTTTGAAAGCGAAATTGGTAAAAACGGGTTTTTCAGCGCCTGCTGTCAGCCATGCAGTGGGTATGGATAAAAATGGAGAAATGGTCGCATTAAGCGTCAATACAACCGGAACAGCTACGGACGCTGCGACCATCGATGGTTCTGTTCCGGATTTTACCTGCTATCCCAACCCGGCCACCGGCATAGTCCACCTGACATTTCAGGTTCCCGGAAGCCAGACCTGCACGCTCCGGATTTATAATGCACAGGGGCAGGAAGTGGATAGGCTTGTCGATGCGGATCATCCTTTGGCCGGGAATTGCTCCTTTGAATGGGATGTAGCACGGCACAGCAAAGGAATATACCTGTGCAAACTGGAGATGGACAATAAAGTATTCACACAAAAACTGGTTGTGAAATGAAACGATTTCTGATTACCATAATTTCTCTCTTCCCCTTTTTATTACAGGCACAAAACGGATCCGTATCCCTGGTCAGTGCCGGCAGTGTGTATATTGAAGGGAAAACTGGGTCCACCTTTACGATCAGTGTGGAAACCGGCAAGCCCGCGCAAGTCAGCAACCTGGTTGGGATCTCTTTTCACCTGAACTGGGACAATCCTTCAGCAATCCGCTTGGAAAGCAAATCTACCGGCGGTTTCTTCGGGGATAATCCTATGGTCATTTCACAAGACTACCCGTCGTACATTGAAATTGGCCTGGCAAGCAGTTCCGGAGGGAAGAGTGGTTCAGGTATGCTTGCCGGTTTTCAATTCAGTGTGGTGACCGATGTAACCCAGCTTATTCCGGTTCATTTCACCATAACCCAACTTTCAGCCATTGATAAAGACGGGAACAAGGTCAACCTTTCTCCAGTAAACACGCCCCTGACCATAAACCTCTGCAGGGATATTCCGCTGAGCCTCACTTCAGCCAATGGAAGAGAATACTGGAAAGAAGGCGAGGTCAAAAATATCACCTGGAACTCAGACATCCCGGGGAATGTTAAACTGGAATATAGCTTAATCAATGGGCTCACCTGGGTAACCATAGTTGAAAGCACCCCCGCAGCCAACAAAATCTACAGCTGGACTGTTCCGGGAACGCCTTCGGAAGAGTGCCGGATCAGGATAACCAGTCTTTCTGAACCGCAGCTTTTCGATGTCAGTGAACATGATTTTACCATTTGTCCGGCCGCCAATGATCAGGTTTATGGTCGTTACTATCCCGATGATCAGACAGTGGCATTGTTCCATTTTGATGACAATTTCAGAAACAGTTCCTACGCATCGGCTGACGGAAACCTTGTTGGTCAAGGATCCGCATTTGTGGCGTCAACACCCTTCTCTGCGGGTAAAAGTTATCACTTTGACGGAGATGACTACATCACCGTTGCGCACAGCAGCGCCCTTAATTTAGCCGGCGACTGGACCCTTGAAACCTGGTTTAAGCTCGATGAATATACCTACGGTCCCTATTTCATCAACAAACCCGGGGATAACGATGCCTATTTCTCCAACTACTCCCTGCAAACCGCCTCCTGGTGGGACAATGTGGTTTATGGATTTTACTTTTCCCAGAACAGTACCAGGATTGGGCTGAGC
>DAIDJX010000208.1 GCA_027451165.1 Prolixibacteraceae bacterium
GTATTTGATTTTCAGCTGCAAAATTGTACTACTCTTTTTTGAATAGAAATAATATTAATTTGAAATGGGATTTCCGGAGGAATAGGCCATTGGTTCAAATTATACCAGATTTATTTGTACTTTTTGTTTTCAGCTCCCCAATAAGCTCCACAATGTGGGCAGCGCTGTCCGGAATGGGAATCCGGAGGTACTTCCCGTCCACAGGCACCACAGGTTTTCTGCGACCATCCCGTGGTATTGTAGCTACCCCATTGATTTCCTCCTGATCCAATGGGTTCCCACCAGGAGCGCCTCTTTACCGGATCTCCTTCCTTCAGGAATGGAAGGATCAGACAGGCAATGTAAGGCAGGAAGAAAGAAAAAATACCCCATCCAACGGCCGACAGCTTCAGTTTCCTGGCCAACAACACGACAATGATGGTGGAAAGGATAGAATAAGTATACACTGAGATCAGGATGGTACTTATTGGAGGTTGGGGTTGTGCAGCCTGGGAATTGAGCAGAAAAGTATACAGTAACCTTACCCACCCGAGCAATCCCAGTGCGAAGCATACAATTTTGAGTGTTTTCATACGGCTGAAAGTGAAATTCCGGTTAAAGTTAGGTCAATTATTTTGCAATTGCTATTTTTGATTTTATCAAAATCTGCTTATGAAAACTATCTGCTTCATTATTGTCATTGCTTTACTTTCTATCTCCTGGAAGAGTATGGGGTATTCCTATCCAAATACCCATAAAACAACACATTTTGTTATTCATTATAACGTCGATTCTGTTCCGGCAAGAAAGGACAAAACCTATATTCCTATCCATCAGATTGAACCAGGAGACGTTGTGGCGGGTGATCCTGACTGGGTGTTTGACAAGGAAGTCTTTGGAAAAAAGATTCGGGCAGTCCCGTATTATATTGTGGATATGGGCCTTTTTCTCGAAGAAGCCCTGACTGCCTTTGTCGGAATGAACATTGCCTCAGTAGAGGAGACTGTTTCCCGGCCCAACTACGATAAAGAGGTTGCGATTATCCGGCATGTATACGTGTGTCCGCTTGGTGATGCACAGAATGCCACGGAAGGTGAAACCAATTCCATCACCGGAAGCATTTTTATCCATCAAAATGTTCCAACTTCAGCAGAATTACCGGATAAGGCACATGTCCTCAGGAAAACCTGTGCCCATGAGTTGCTGCATAACCTTACCTCTTATTATTACAGCGGATTTATGGTCAAACTTGGTTCCTACACCAATGCCACCTCCAACGCCTGGTGGTGGGAAAGTCTGGCCCCCCAGGCCGACAGGCTGGTGTGGCCTTCAGATACCCCTTATGAAGCTGAATTGTTTGCCATGGACAACCAAACCGGCATCCAGCATGTCATCCATGATTCCTGGGATGTCTGCAACAAGGCTCCCAACTGGTACATCAGCAGCGCATTTCTGAGCTATTTGCAATATTACCGGACTGGCACCAAAGCCAGCTTCCCGGAAATATTCAAATCTCCGGTAAAGGGCGCCTGGAACTTGCTATCCTACGTCAGAACTTCCCTCGACGATTATGTGAAAACCAGTTTGGGATCTACTGGTCTTGGCCGCGAATATTATGACTATATGCTCTGGATGTACGAACAAAAATATGCCGGTCTGAACCTGAAGATGGAAACTGCCGGCATCCCGTATATCCAGACTTATGAGATGAAGAAGGTGAACATCGAAGCCCGGAAGAGCTTTAAAATGGATGTTCCCTACATGGCCATGCGGGCATTGAAAATATTCAAACAGGCCGTGGTGAAAGAAAAGATGTACACCATAAAAAACCTGAGCAGGGAGGGGGAGTGTGCCGTGCTTGTTTTTGAATGTACTGCAAAGGGGCGCAAACTGCTCCGTGAACTTGATCTGTACAGTAAAAAAGACAGCATGAACATCCTTCATGAAACCGGGAAATGGATCGAGGTGGGAGTCCTGAGTTATTCCACACACAATGCATCTTCTGCTACGGTGGAGATTACCCGCTATCCTGATTTTGACGGGATTTACGACGGGAAGGTGGAATTCTCCGGAACAAATCCCAAGCTGGATGCCATGTACACCATTACCCTGTCTACGCTGAAACTGGAAATAAAAGGAACAGAAGTAACCTGCGATTTTGAATTCCACAAGCATTACAAGAAAGATGGTTTTTATGCCAAAGGGGTGCAAATGAAGGGGAAGGTTAATCCTGATGGTGTGTTGGAAATCATTGGTCCGGTAAAAGGCTTTTCCTATCCAAAAGGATGTGTGAATTGTTGTGATTTTCCGGCGGTTCTGGATAATCCCAAATGCTTCAAAATGTCACACAATCCTTATTACTGGAAATTTGATGGGAAAGTGGTGGTTGACGATCAGGGAAAGGCCACCTGCAAGGGGTTCATTGCTGCGGGGGTCGGCCCGGCTAAATTCCCTAAAGGGGGAGAAAGATTGTATGCTTTTACGGTAGAAAGAAAATAAAAAACGAAAAAAAGGGAGCTAAATGCTTCTCTTTTTCGGTGTGGCCTGTTACTGAACCTTCATTAAAAGTATCCTGACCGGTTTATTGTAAAAAGAAGATGTCAGAGGGAATGTGACGGCAATGTATGTTGCGCTCAGATAGCAGGCTATATTGTCAATTAAAGTAGAATTGCTCATGCCCAAAGATGTCCAGTGCGTATTGTTGTATTTAATTTCGCAGCTTAGCACTCTGGTGTTATCCATATTGTATCCATTTGGATAATCGAGAAGAGCCAGAGTTCCGGATGAATTCGGAGTAGTCCCTGTGATCTCAATAATTTCGGAGAATATTTTCCCGTTTGCACCTATAACCATGGACCCTTCGACATCCAGTGTGGCTTTAGGTACTGTAGTTCCAATTCCGAGCCTTTTGCTGGTGTTATTCCAGGAGAATGAGGGATCTCCCCCGAAAATTCCAGTGTTATTAAACTGAATCTGTCCGGATGTTCCACCCGGTGCAGTAGAACCGGTAAGGTCCGATCCCGGTTTCCAGGTAGTACCGTTCCATTTCAATACCTGACCACTGGCAGCTGCCTGCGGAGCGATCTTCAAAGGAGAAGTATCATTCCCGTTTCCTGTGAGCGTGGCATCTGTTGAGACACTCTCCACATCCTTTGCCATCAAAGCGTAAGGCACACTGAGCAGTTGGCTGGTTCCCAGCGTCTGGAATGCAATCCCACCTGCTGGGTCCATCTCCACTTTCAAGAAATACGAGCTTACTCCCCAGTTGATGGAAGTGAAGGAGCCGCTGGGTGAAGTGCCATTTCCAATTTCCAGCTCGATAAGTCCCAGAATATTGGTTGTTTTGGCATGTAGTTCTGAGTAAACGGGGGTACCTGCCACCTGCCCCTGAAGGATGCTGATCCGGAAAGTCACCGCTTTATTGGCAAGAACATTACCGGTGTTATCCCGGACGGCAGCCTGATACTTAAAAGACTGGGGAGTTTGGGAAAAAATGGTCAGGGTATAGAGGCAAAACATGAATACGAACAAGATGGTTTTCATTTTCGTAGTTTATGTTAGAAATTTAATATTATTTAAAAAACAAGGATTTCCGGTTTAATAAAAACCATTCCGGATTGAATGGAAAATATCCCAATCCGGTCTTAGCCCTCATAAAGTCCGGTCTGAATACCGGAATCAACAGGCTGATCACCAGTACATCAAATGTGAAAGGAATCAGGATTATTTTACCCTGACGAATTTATCAATATTGCACTTTGTCGTATCCACGTTCCAGTTGTCATCAGCCGGATACATCTGGATCAGGGTATCCCCTTTGATGATGTAAAGCATTTTGGCCTTTGTCCCGATGGCTTCTTTATTCTGGTTATAGAGAATCGTCTCCAGGGCATGGGTTCCATCAAGGGTATAGGGTCCCCCACCGTAAATGTTGTAAATGGCAGTGTCCTTTCTGAATTCTCCCAGATAGGAACAATAGCCGTCCACCCACATTTTTATGACAGTTCCATGCCACCCCTCCATGTCTGGGGTTATCCCCTGCCAGACACCTTCAATGAGCGGTTTTTTTCCACACGAGAGAATCATCATTGCCAGAGCAATGACAAGACAAAAGATTAGTTTTTTCATAGATTAGATTGTTTTAAAGAAGACTACAAAGCTTAGCAATTTTTTTTCAAAATAGCAACTTAATTGTTTTATTATTTCATAAGTCGGGGATGAAATCAGATATTTATGTTCCTTTACCGGCGGTGAATCTGCTTTTTTTTGCATTGTGTTACCGTATTCTGAGTTTGGGATTTGTAGGTTGACTTTTGTTGAAAATGCTGGAAGTTACCGATTGAATGATATAGCGTGGGGCATAACAAAAAAGGGAAAGCCTTTAGCTCCCCCTCTGCGGTGCGGACGGGACTCGAACCCGTCCCGCCTCGGGCGGGATGACAGGCCACTTACCTGACCAGGTTGCAATTCTGATTAATAAGCCACTTTATGTATTCGGAGTTGGCTTTTTTTAGCCTCTTTTCCCGTTTTAAAGCGGCAGTTTTATCCGGCAACCTTTCCAGAAAAACCATTCTCCAGGGACCTTTACCAGAAGTAAAACGGCTTTTACCTTCGTTGTGTTCCTGAAGCCTCAGATCAGGATAAGCTGTATATCCTTTGTAGTAAATACCACTGATTTCAGATTGGATGATGTATACAAAATGGGGCATAACAAAAAAAGGGAAAGCCTTTAGCTCCCCCTTTGCGGTGCGGACGGGACTCGAACCCGTCCCGCCTCGGGCGGGATGACAGGCCAACTACCTGAGCAGATTGTATTCCTGATTGATCAACCACCTTAAATATGCGGAATTTGCCTTTTTCAGCATAATCTCCCTTTTTAAGGCTGATGTTTTATCCGGTAACCGTTCCAGGTAAACCATTTTCCAAGGACCTTTACCTGAAGTAAACCTGCTTTTACCATCGTTGTGTTCCTGAAGCCTTAAATCAGGATAAGCAGTATACCCTTTGTAAAGGATACCTGTGGTTTGAGACTGGATAATATATACATAATGGGGCATAACAAAAAAGGGGGAACTACTGTTCTCCCCCTTTGCGGTGCGGACGGGACTCGAACCCGCGACCCTCGGCGTGACAGGCCGATATTCTAACCGACTGAACTACCGCACCAAATATTTTTTATGAACGACTGCGATTCCTTTGCTGAACCCGAACCCGTCTCGCCTTAGGCGAGATGACAGGCCGATATTCTAACCGACTGAACAACCGCACCATTTTGCTCTTAATTGCTTTCTGCTTTCAAAAGCGTTGCAAATATAGCTGTTTTTTGTTTCCTTACAATAATTGCAAAAAAAAAATTATGACAGGCTGTGCACCATAAAACAACAGCAAATTCAGACTATCTTTATTCCGGAGAATTTCACAGAAGAATTCCTCTTAACGTGAAGATATTCATTTATATATCGCTGCTGATTATTACTTTTCTTCCTGCTTCAGGACAAGTGGACCTTCGTTCAAAATACCTGGTCACCAGTTCCGGGAAGCTGGATTTTGTGGAATCGTACCTTAACCTTTGTGCGATTGCCGATGGTAAAACCGACAAAAAAGTTTTCCGGAAGGAGTTGGAACCGCTCCTGCAGGGTGCAAGGGAAGCAGTTGGAGATGCCTCTTCCCCGCAGGATCGCATTAACCGGCTGAACCGCTATCTGTTCGACGAACTTCAGTTCGGGTACAATCCGGTAGCCAACAAATATTTCACCGGCACTGAATCTGAAAAAAGGGAAATCAGAGAAAAGGGCATTTCTTTCCGGGAGTTCAACCTGATGCCCGGGGTACTGCATTCCAGGGAAGGAATTTGCACCAGCCTTAGTTTCATTTACCTGACTTTTGCCCTTGACCTGGGATGGCCTGTATCTGCAGTCATCGTTCCGGGGCATATTTTTCTTCGCTATGAGGAGGGAGAGACACGGATCAATATTGA
>DAIDJX010000209.1 GCA_027451165.1 Prolixibacteraceae bacterium
CCTGCGCATGACTTACGACGACGGTTCCGTTGAAACCATCGTTTCCGGCCAGGACTGGAAAACGGCTCCCGGTCCGGTCATCTTCAACAGCATCTATACTGCTGAACACTATGATGCACGGCTGGAGCAACCCGGTTGGGACCAGCCCGGATTCGACCCTTCAAAATGGAAAAACGTCACGCTCACCGGTGCACCTTCCCAAAACATCACCGCCCAGGTCTTGCACCCCATCCGTCAGGTGACCAAAATTGCCGCTGTCGACCTGAAACAAATCGACAGCCGGACCTGGCTTTTTAACTTCGGAAGGAATATGGCCGGCATCTCCCAACTGACCGTGACGGGTGAAAAAGGGACGGTTATCCGGCTGAAACATACAGAGCGGTTGGATTCCGCCGGACGGGCCGATATGTCAAACATTGACGTTCATTACCGTCCTACCGATGATTCCGATCCCTTCCAAACCGATATTTTTATCCTCTCCGGCTTACCTGGGGAGACCTTTGTGCCACGATTTAACTACAAAGGCTTCCAATATGTGGAAGTATCCGCCGATAAACCGCTTAACCTTTCCAAAGAAAGCCTTACCGCTTATTTTATGCATAGTGATGTTCCGCCGGTCGGCCATATCCAATCTTCCAGCCAGACACTCAATAAAACATGGGCAGCGGCCAATGCCTCTTACCTCTCCAACCTGTATGGCTATCCGACCGATTGTCCGCAACGGGAGAAAAACGGCTGGACCGGTGATGCCCATATTGCTATTGAAACCGGTTTGTATAATTTTGACGGCATTACCGTATACGAAAAATGGCTGGCCGACCACCGCGACGAACAACAGTCCAACGGGGTGCTGCCTGCCATCATTCCCACCAGTGGATGGGGCTACCATTGGGCCAACGGGCCTGACTGGACCAGCACCATTGCCATCATCCCGTGGAATATTTACCTTTTCTATGGCGATTCAAGGCTGCTTGAGCGCTGCTATGACAACATCAAACGATACATCGACTTTATTGACCGGAATTCTCCTTCGGGTATCACCAACTGGGGACTTGGCGACTGGGTGCCTGTAAAATCTGTTACCCCAAAGGAGTTTACTTCCTCCCTGTATTATTATGCCGATGCTGTCATTCTTTCGAAAGCAGCCGGTATCCTGGGGAATTCAGCCGACCAGAAAAAATACGCACGACTGGCTGAAAAGATCAGAAACGCGCTGAACGACAAATACCTGAACCGTGAAACCGGGATGTACGGCAGCGGTTTGCAGACGGAACTCAGTGCCGCCCTGCAGTGGGGAATTGTCCCGGAGGAGATGAAGGCAAAGGTGGCTGCCCAACTCGCCAGGCGGGTAGAAGCCGACAACAAGCATATTGATGTGGGATTGCTGGGAACCAAAACCATCCTCAATGCCCTCAGTGCCTATGGGTATCCGCAACTGGCCTGGGAGGTGGCCTCACAGGAAACCTTCCCGTCATGGGGATGGTGGATCGTCAACGGAGCCACCACCTTCTATGAGAACTGGCCCCTGGATGCCTCCCGCGATGTTTCCATGAACCACATCATGTTCGGAGAGATCAACGCCTGGTACTACAAGGCCCTGGGCGGCATCTTCCCGGATGAGCAACAACCCGGCTTCAAAAATGTTATCCTGAGACCCAACTTCGTTTCCGGTCTTAACGAATTTGAGGCTTCACACCACGGCCCCTACGGCAAAATTGTTTCATCCTGGAAGAGAAAAGGAAAATCTGTTGATTATAAAGTGATTGTTCCGGAAAACAGTTCTGCCACCTTACATCTGAAAGGTGCCCGCATTCAGGAGGGGGGTAAGCCGGTCGAAAAAAATCCCCTGATTACGACACGACAAATGGAAAAAGGGATGGCTGTGTTCCAGCTCAAACCCGGCAGCTATCAGTTTTCGTTACAAAGCGTAAATGAATAGGAGTTAAATATCATGTTTTGCCTTCGGTCTCAACCGACGGTTTCATATGCTAAGGTCTTACAAATACAAAGCTCCCTTGCCAGGAACCATAGCCCTGGCTGGTTACACCATTCCTGGTGCTGCCCTGGTAACCAGGAGCGCCAGCCCTGATCTCGATGGTCACCGTCCCACCGTTTTGGGGGCTAATCAACCCGGCATGGACTGCTGCAGAGGCGATAGAACTGTCATCAGTATATAAATCAGTACCCCAAACCCGGCTGGAAAGGGTTCCTCCCCCAGGAAAGGTAATGGTATAACGCTGTCCGTTCTTCCCCCTGTAGGCATCGGCCTGGGTCGACCAGTTTCCCGGAATTGTATTCGCCGGTGTTATTTGTGTCGTTCCGGTGGTTCCTGAGTATATAAAAACAAAACTTCCTGAAAAGGGACCATACCCCTGGCTGTTCACCCCGTTCCGGTTGGTACCCTGGTAAGACGAAGCTCCGGGACGGATTTCAATGGTGACCGTTCCGCCGTTCTGAGCAGTAATTAATCCTGCATGGACTGCAGCTGAGGCAATGGAACTGTCGTCGGTGTACAAATCAGTACCCCAAACCCGGCTGGAAAGGGTTCCCCCACCCGGGAAGGTAAAGGTATAGCGCTGACCGTTCATCCCCCGGTAAGTATCCGCCTGGGTCGACCAGCTTCCCTGGATGGCATTGGCAGGAGAAACTGTAGTCACAGCAGTGGTGGCAGAAGTAGGGACAACGGTAGTTCCACCGCCAATAAAAACAAAGCTTCCGGAGTATGGTCCATAGCTCTGGCTGTTCACCCCGTTCCGGCTGGTGCCTTGATAAGAGGAAGCTCCGGGCCGGATCTCGATGGTGACCGTTCCTCCATTCTGCGCGTTAATCAATCCGGCATGGACGGCTGCCGTGGCAATAGAACTGTCGTCAGTATAAAGATCGGTGCCCCAAAGCCGGCTGGAAAGCGTTCCCCCTCCGGGAAAGTTAAATGTATAGCGTTGCCCGGTTTTGCCCCGGTAACTGTCAGCCTGTGTTGACCAGCTCCCCTGAATGGTGTTGGCGGGTACGATTTGGGTAGTATTGGTGGTTCCTCCGGAAACAAAAACAAAGCTGCCCGACCAGGAACCGTAGTTCTGGCTGTTCACCCCGTTACGGCTGGTGCCCTGATAGGTAGAAGCCCCCGGTCTGATTTCAATGGTGACCGTTCCTCCGTTCTGGGGGGTGATCAGTCCGGCATGAACCGCTGCAGTGGCAATGGAACTGTCATCAGTATATAAATCAGTGCCCCAAATCCGGCCAGATAGGGTTCCCCCGGCCGGGAAAGAATAGGTAACCCGTTGTCCGGTTTTGCCCCGGAAACCATCAGCCTGGGTGGCCCAGGTACCCTGAAGGACCTGCTGGGAGAAAGCAGTAACTGCTATCCATAAAAATACGGTCACGAGTGCAGACTTTCGTGTTACCCTGCCAATTAATGATCTCATAGTCAGAAAGTTGGATAAATACCTGTTTGCAATCAAAATTCAAAGGCAAGGTACAAATTTCTGACGATATTTGCGAATGGAGTCAGCAGATAATGATTTTTAAAGAGATGACAGAATTAATTGTAAAAACGGTCTTTTTTAGTTACGCATCAGTTTGATATATTCCCTTTTATTATCACAAATCCAAACCAGGAAATATACCCCGGCAGAAAGTCCCCGGGTGTCCAATGTGGAGCCTGCATTCGGATCAACTGTATTTTTAGCGACCAGATGCCAGTTCACTGAATAGAGTAACAGTTCAGTTTTTCCTGGTTTTCCGGAAAAATCAATATTAAGTTGGTCTGTAAAGGGATTGGGATATACATTGATTTCAGGATTTGAAATATCAGCCGAGGGTGTTAAAGAGTTGGCATTGAACAGATAAGGTTCATCAGGTGAGCCCACAATATTGTTTACATTGAAAGAGAGCGTGTTCTTTACCACCAGAATTTTATCCCTGCTGGCATCATAGACGCTAAAAGTGAGTATTTCCCCCATTTTATTGCCGTAGACCATGAGGTAAATAAAATAGCCATTGAGTCCCGGATCATACCGGACGTTGGTGACGCCCCTGCATTCCTCTCCGACGAAGACAGCGATCTTGTCGCCTTCATCCATGGAAATCTGACCATCAATGGCTACTTTACCTGTAATGGTCATTGAAAATTCGAAATTATGGGATACAACACTCCAGGAAGGTTGGGCAGCGGAGATGCTGCCCAACCCCACAAAAACGGACAAAAACAGACAGGTTAATCCACGCATGGGATATTATTTGACCCTTGTAATTTTTGCAGTTTCCACGTTCCGGTCAGAGATCAGCCGGATATAGTAGATACCGGCTACCACATCATTACCCGCTTCGTTGGTACCATCCCAAACCAGGTTATGAATTCCGGAGTTGGGTGTCCCTTTATACAAATTCCGGATAAGAGTTCCTGTTATGCTGATAACATCCACTGAAACATCATTGGCGGAACTGCTGAATTCAATATTTACCTGGTGATTAAACGGATTTGGATAACATTGGAAGTATTTGTTGTTCCAGTTTTCTCCCATTCCAGTCATCAGTCCCTGTAATGTCAACACCAGTGGTTCCCTTGTCGTTCCGAAAACACCGTTCATCACAAATGGTTGTATCTGTTGAGTGGTATACACCTTACCGGTCATTCCGTCGTAAACCCTGAACTGAATCATCTCTCCCTGGGTGTTGTTACTGACGTTCAGGAAGAACGGATCATATCCCAATTCATCGCTGCCAAGCGCAGAGGAATATCCATGGCACTTATCCCCGATAAAAGCACCTACGACCATTTGGTTGTTTAGTTCCACCTCAGGCATTTTGGAAAAATCGAGACGGGCAATGACGGAAAGATTATTCTCATATTCAACAGGATTAATATTCCATCCGGGAGGAGCGCTCACCAGCCTGTTGATCCCTGAGCTTTTGAGCAATGTGCTGTTCGGATACCTTAAAGTGCGGGGAGCCCCATTCACTTTCAGCATATATCCCTCACCCGGTTTCATCACATCGAGTGTTCCAAGCCATCCTGTCCTCGAATCATACATGGCAAATGCATCCTGACTTTTGACAATATCCGATTCCTGCGGAGAATACATCCGCATGGCTTCGCTGACATCCATGGTGAAATCAGGAATATACCCGATATAATTCCAGCCGGTTGACAAAGTTATCGGGGTATTTTCCGGAATCAGGGATGTTCCGCTGAAAACTACAGTGTCAATTTTGCTGATCTTTATCTGGTAACTCAAAAGGTAACTGACCGATGTGAGTCCGGAAGACCATTTACCGTTGTTTCCACTGAATTGGGAATATCCGGTTTGTGTTTTGATGATATCCTTGTTTACAGGTTCAAGCGCCCAGAAGAATTCGGAAAGACTTGTCATTTTGGGGGAGTTCTTGTTAAATGAAACCCAGTTCCATCCTTTACCCAAAACAATATGATGCCGGGAATTCCCTGTTGATTCAAATAATATCGGATTTATTGTTGTCCCAACGATAGCATTTTCCGTCAACACCTGGCCAACCGGCAACACATTATCCAGAATTTGTCCGGCACTCGCATCCCAGATCTGGAATTCCAGGGCTTCTCCGGGAGTACCATAAGCGGTTAAGAAGACCAAATAAGAATCAAAATCTTCTATATACCGAAGTTTAGCAACTCCCCTGATGGAATCAGTCCCCAGCTTAAAGGCAGCCACCATGTCTGACAGGTCGGTCGAGAATACACCATTGATTTTTATTTTCCCAATGAAGTTCATGGAGGCATCAAAACGGGCCGGATTGATTTGCCAGTCAGGCGGTGTCTTAAATACTCTGAGTGTTAATGACAGTTTTTCATCAAATCCATTCTCTGTACGCAGAATGATGTCTTCATGGTATTCTCCGATGTTCAGGGCAGGATTCACATGAAAGGTAATGT
>DAIDJX010000210.1 GCA_027451165.1 Prolixibacteraceae bacterium
CCATGATCTGAATGGCCAGCAGTCCGGCATTGAGGGCGCCGTTGATGGCTACTGTAGCGACCGGGATACCGGGAGGCATCTGGACAATCGCCAGCAGGGCATCCATGCCATCCAGACTGGCTTTGATCGGAACACCAATCACCGGCAGGGGAGTCATGGCTGCAATTACTCCCGGCAAGTGAGCAGCCATCCCCGCCCCGGCAATGATCACTTTTATCCCGCGATCCCTGGCTGACCGGGCAAATTTTTCCACCTCTGCAGGGGTTCTGTGGGCCGACAAGGCATTGATTTCAAAGGGAATTTCAAATTCATCAAATAGCTTCGCTGCCGCTTCCATTACCCCCAGGTCGGAGGTACTGCCCATAATGATGCTCACTTTTGGTATCATACGATTTATTTATTTTTATCTGTCCCAATTGTTTTGTTTCTTTGTACCCGATTTATGCGAAAATACGTTATTTTCACCAACTGCAAGGCTCAACTCATCAAATTCTGAATCATATGGGAAATTTAAAAATCCGCGACAGGGAATTCCAACTCTTTATTCCAGAGGAAAAGGTAATGGCTGTTATCCGGGAGATGGCTGATAAAATCAATGCCGACCTTAAGGATAAAGATCCGCTGTTTGTATGCGTACTGAACGGCGCTTTTATGTTCGCTTCGGAAATTTTCAAAATGCTCAATTTTGTTGAGTCAGAAATTACGTTTGTCAAAATGGCCTCTTACCACGGCACCCATTCTACCGGAATCATCCGGCAGCTCATTGGCCTGAATGAAGTAATCGAAGGCCGCACGGTGGTTGTTCTGGAAGATATCGTTGATTCCGGGAGCACCATTGAAAATATCATCAGCCAGCTGAGAGACATGAACCCGGGAGAGATCAAAATTGCAACCCTGCTGTTCAAACCCGCTGCTGTGGTGAAGAAAGTCCAGCTCGATTACATCGGCATGGAAATTCCCAATGATTTCATCGTCGGGTTTGGCCTCGATTACGACGGTTATGGCCGCAACCTCCGGGACATCTATTCTGTTGTCAATTAACTTATAAATCAATATGCTCAATTTAATTTTGTTTGGCCCTCCGGGTGCCGGAAAAGGCACCCAGGCCGAGTTTCTGATCAATTCATACCAACTGATCCACCTCTCCACGGGTGATTTACTGAGAAGTGAAATTGCCGGCCAAACCCGTCTGGGACTGGAAGCCAAAGCTTTCATGGATAAGGGGGAACTGGTTCCGGATGCGGTGGTGATCGGAATGATCAAATCCAAACTGGAAAACAACAAAACAGCAAAGGGTTTCATCTTCGACGGATTTCCGCGTACGGTGGACCAGGCTAAAGCACTGGATGAACTGTTGAATGGAAATGAAACGCCGGTTTGCGGTATGCTTTCCCTCGAAGTGGAACGGCAGGAACTGATCAACCGGCTCCTGGGCAGGGGATTGGTCTCCGGGCGCTCTGACGACCAGGATCAATCCGTGATCGAAAACCGGATCAATGTCTATAATGATAAAACTGCGCCACTGATTGCTTATTACCAGGCCCAGAATAAACACTTCGGCATCAACGGAATGGGAACCATCCCGGAGATTGCGGAACGGCTGAAACAAACTGTCGACAACATAATGTAATTGGTCATTGGTCATTTGCTTCGCGTCATTTGCTTCGCGTCATTGCTTCGCGACATTGGTAATTTGCTTCGCGTCATTGGTCATTGACGCCGCAGGCCAATGACGTGAAACCAATGACGCCGCAGGCCAATGACAGCGCAGCGAATGACGCCGCAGGCCAATGACGTGAAACCAATGACGCCCGCAGGGCCAATGACGTGAAACGAATGATGCATAGCTAATATGTCCGAATCCAATTTTGTCGATTACGTAAAAATCTTTTGCCAGTCTGGCAACGGAGGGCCTGGATCAGCCCACCTCCGGAGGGAGAAATTTGTCCCCAAAGGAGGGCCTGATGGCGGCGATGGCGGCAGGGGAGGACATATTATCCTCCGGGGGAATGGTCAGATGTGGACCCTCCTCCACCTGAAATACCAGCGCCACATCAAAGCCGGACATGGGGAGTCGGGAGGTAAACAATGCTCTTTTGGTGCCGATGGTGAAGACAAGTTCATCGAAGTTCCCCTGGGAACCGTGATCAGAGATGCTGAAACCGGGGAATTTCTGATGGAAATAACCCACGACGGGGAAGAGAAAATCCTGTTGAAGGGCGGCAGAGGAGGACTGGGTAATACTCATTTCAAAACCGCTACCCATCAAACGCCACGTTTTGCCCAGCCGGGAGAGACCGGTACCGAAGGGTGGTTGATCATGGAACTCAAAATCCTGGCAGATATCGGACTGGTGGGCTTCCCCAGCGCAGGGAAATCGACCCTGCTGTCGGTAGTCTCTGCCGCCAAACCTAAAATTGCCGATTATCCCTTCACCACGCTGGTGCCTAACCTGGGGATCGTCAGCTACCGCGAGAATCATTCCTTTGTGATGGCCGACATACCTGGTATTATCGAAGGAGCCCACCTCGGGAAAGGGCTTGGCCTTAAGTTCCTGCGCCACATCGAACGAAATCCTGCCCTGCTGTTCATGGTGCCAGCCGACAGTAAAGACCACCACAAAGAGTATACAATACTGCTCGACGAACTGGAGAAGTACAATCCGGAACTGCTCGACAAACAGCGGTTTCTGGCTATCACCAAAGCCGATATGCTGGATGAGGAACTAATGAACGAAATCAGCCGGCAGCTGGAAGGGATTCCGCACCTTTTCATTTCATCCATAACGGGCTACAACATCATTAAGCTGAAGGATAAAATCTGGGAGATACTGAACAGATAATAATGGAAGCACTTTTAAATTGGGACACTTCCCTTTTCTTAAAACTCAACGCCCTCCACAACAACTGGTGGGATACTGCCATGCTTTTTTTTACCCGGAAGGAATCATGGTTGCCCCTCTATATTATCCTGATGCTGCTGATTATCCGGAATTTCCGGAGTAAATCCTGGTTTATCCTGGTTTTCCTGTTGCTCGGACTGGTGGTGAGCGATCAGGTGTGTAACCTGCTGAAGGAGCTCGTTCAGCGTTACCGACCTGGATACGATCCGGCGATAAAAAATCTTACGCACATCGTCCTCAGAAAGGGCGGAGAATTCGGATTTCCTTCCTCTCATGCCGCCAACTCCTTCTTCATAATGACTTTTACCGGCTATCTCTTCCGGAACAGGCTCAGCTTGAGTATCTTCCTGATCTGGGCCCTCCTGGTTTCCTATTCCAGAATTTATGTGGGCGCCCATTTCCCGCTCGACATTCTGGGGGGGTGGACAGTCGGACTGCTTGCTGGCTGGTCCTTTTTCCGGTTAATGAACTGGGTGGAAATGAAAGCCTCCGGCAGTCGCCGCCAGGCGAAATTTAAACCACTTACAGCCATCGATGCCGGAATCCTGGGCCTGGTCTTCTTCTCTGTTCTGCTAACCCTCCTGGTGGCGGTCTACCTGCTCCACAAATACCAGTTTCTCTGATTTCGGATTACCCAGAATTTCGGATTTCGGATGTACGATTTCGGATTGAACGGCATGTGAGACCGCAGGCAAATCCGAAATCTCAAATTCGAAATCCGGAATTATCAACCTCCACCTGTTTATTACTCCCCGGCCGGAAGGCCCGGTTTACCCATACGGATTCGCTATATTTGCACAAATTTTTAATCATGACGGCACAATACGACGAGAGCACCATTACCACCCTCGAATGGCAGGAACATATCCGGAAACGACCGGGTATGTACATTGGCAAACTGGGCGACGGCGCCGCTGCCGATGACGGGATTTACGTACTCCTGAAAGAAGTCATGGACAATTCCGTGGATGAGTTCATGATGGGCTTTGGTAAAAAAATCGAAGTCAAAATTGACCAGGGAAAGGTTATAGTCCGGGATTACGGTCGTGGTATCCCCCTGGGCAAACTGATGGATGCCGTCAGCAAAATGAATACCGGCGCCAAATACGATTCCAAAGTATTCAAAAAGTCCGTCGGGCTGAATGGGGTGGGGGTAAAAGCAGTTAACGCGCTGTCTTCCGATTTCTTCATAAAAGCCATCAGGGAGGGACAGGTTAAGGAAATTCATTTTGCCAATGGGCAAACCGTCCTCGACAAACCTGTGGAAGCTACCACCGAACCGAATGGTACCATCGTCGTTTTCCGGCCCGATGAATCTATTTTCCGGGGCTACCACTTCATCAGTGATCACGTGATAAACATGATGAAGAATTACACCTTCCTGAATGCCGGGCTGGTCATTGATTTCAACGGTCAGAAATTCCATTCCAAAAACGGGCTAAAAGATCTTCTGGAAGAAAACCTCGAGGCCGATCCGCTTTATCCCATCATTCACCTGAGGGGCGAAGACATTGAGATCGCCATTACCCATGGCAACCAGTATGGTGAAGATTATTATTCCTTCGTCAATGGCCAGCATACCAGTCAGGGTGGTACCCACCTCTCTGCTTTCCGGGAGGTGCTCGTTAAAACCATCCGCGACTTTTACAAAAAGGATTTTGACCCTACCGACATTCGTGCTTCAATTGTAGCCGCTATCAGCATCAAGGTTGAAGAACCGGTCTTTGAATCACAAACCAAAACAAAACTGGGATCCAGGGATATCGGACCACAGGGACCAACTGTCAGGCAGCATGTTTTCAATTTCGTTCAGAAGGAACTCGATAATTACCTGCACAAGAATTCTGAAACTTCCGAAGTGCTCCTGAAACGTATCCAGGAGTCTGAAAGGGAGCGCAAGGCCATCTCCGGAATTAAAAAGATTGCCAAAGCCCGGGCGAAAAAATCTTCCCTGCACAACCGCAAACTTCGTGATTGCCGGATTCATTTCACCGACAATGACGAAAAACGTGTGGAGACCTGTATTTTCATTACCGAGGGTGACTCTGCCAGCGGTTCCATCACCAAATCACGTGATGTGGATACGCAAGCGGTATTCAGTCTGAAGGGCAAACCATTGAACACCTTTGGCCTTACCAAGAAAGTAGTCTATGAAAACGAGGAGTTTAACCTGTTGCAGGCTGCCCTCGATATAGAGGAGAGCATTGATGATCTTCGCTATGCCAAAGTAATCATTGCCACAGACGCGGATGTCGACGGGATGCACATCCGCCTGCTGCTCATCACCTTTTTCCTGCAGTTCTTTCCGGAACTGATCCGCAAGGGACATGTCTTTATCCTGCAAACGCCGCTTTTCAGGGTCAGAAACAAAAAACAAACGTTTTACTGCTATTCCGAAGAGGAAAAACAGAAAGCCATCGGGGAACTGAGGGGGAATCCTGAAATTACCCGTTTCAAAGGGTTGGGTGAGATCTCCCCCGACGAGTTTAAACACTTTATTGGTTCCGATATCCGGCTCGATCCGGTACAGATGAAAAAACATGAATCGGTCACCCAGATGCTGGAATTCTACATGGGTAAGAATACCCCCGAGCGACAGGATTTCATCATCGACAACCTGTATGTGGAAAAAGATGAAGTGGCATGAAAAAAAGTTACACAGAGTTACACAGAGGAAGCACAGAGTTACACAGTTAGAAAAGACTCTGTGAAACTCCGTGATAACTCTGTGATACTCTGTGTAACCAAAAGAAATTAGTTGGCAATCGAAAATATGTCAGAAGAGAATATTTTACCACAGGAGTCGAAGACTGAAGGTCCGAAGGAGGCGATCACATACTTTGTCGGGAATGTACAAGGACTGGTTCCTCGATTATGCCTCCTACGTGATCCTCGAGCGGGCGGTCCCCTATGTGATGGACGGGCTGAAACCCGTTCAGCGGCGCATCCTCCATGCCATGAAAGAGATGGATGACGGCCGCTTCAACAAAGTGGCCAACA
>DAIDJX010000211.1 GCA_027451165.1 Prolixibacteraceae bacterium
CAGATATCTATTTCGGCGTAAAGGAGGAAACCACACTGAGCAGGGTGAATGGGATGGATGCCATTTCTATGTTGCTGGTCAGTGATTCTCAAGCCAATCTGATCGATTTGTCACACCGTACACTTGCCATCATTGACAAAATAAACCAAAAACTGAAGCCACTGGAGGTCGAACTGGTCGTACAATCGAACCTGGCCGATACCATGGAAAAGAACATCAACCAGATCATTTCCCTGGCCATGGTTGGGGGTTTACTGGCTGTGTTTGTCCTGTGGATTTTCCTTAAAAACGTCAAACTGGTCGGAATCATTGCTTTGGCAATCCCGGTTTCTGTATTTTCCGCCTTCAACCTGTTTTATGCCTTCGGAATATCCATCAACAGCCTGACACTTGTTGGAATGGCCATGGCGGTAGGTATGCTGGTTGATAACAGTGTTGTGGTACTGGAGAATATATACCGGTTATCGGGGAAACATTACACTCCGGAAAAAGCAGTTACACAAGGAACTACGGAAGTATGGCGATCGGTTGTTGCAGCAACGCTGACCACCATCACCGTTTTTCTTCCGTTTATATTTTCCACGGAACCCATGATCAGGTTACTGGGCAGCCACATCGGTGTTTCCATCGTTTCGACCATTGTTTTATCTGCTATTGTAGCTCTGTTGCTGGTACCAATGGCAGACCATCTCTTACTGAAAAGCAAGAATGCGCATTCCATCTTTTATGAAAAAGTCACCACCAATAACCGGATTATTCAAATTTACATTGTCTTGCTCAAATCGGCAATGCGTAATCCGGCCGGTACCATTGTCGGAGCACTGGTGGTATTTTTTGTTTCCATTTTTATTGTGCTTGCCATCAGTGTTAATTCATTGAAGGAAGTTGATCAGGACAGTTTCGCGGTGTATGTAACCATGCCAACTGGCGCTACCCTTGAATCTACCGATCTGGTGGTCAAAGAGTTGGAAAGTCGTTTGCCCGAAGTCAAAGAAATCAAGGATTATTCCTCCAAAATTCAGGAGGAAGAAGCGATTGTCACCATTACCCTGAAAGAAGATTTTGAAAAGATCGCCAAACGAAAGGTAGCTGAGGTGAAAGCAGATGTCGAAGGGCGACTTCGGAATATCCGCAATGCTGAGATCAGCCTTACACAGCCGACTTCAAGCCAAAGTTTCCGTGGAGGCAGTGGTGGCGGAGCCGCTGGCATGTCGGGTGATTTCGGTCGCTTTATGGGCATTGGTACCAACCAGGAAAGGATAGTCATCAAAGGATCGGATTATGCGGTAATGCGGGGTGTTGCCGAGGACCTGCGCTATTTCCTGGATGAGCTGGAATCAATAAGGAGTGTAAATGTCAGCTCCAGTTCCAACCGGCCTGAGGTACATCTGCACTTCAGCCAGCAACTGATGACTGAATACAATGTAACCCTGAACAACATTGCCAGTGAGCTGGGATCTTTCAGCAGGGAATTCAGTTCAGGGGCAATTTTCAAACAGGGAACCGAAGAATATGATATTATCCTGAAAGAGAAGGGTGCAGAAGAAGAGGAAAAAAAGGACAAAACCATCGATGACCTGAAAAATCTGAAAATCAGCAACAACCAGGGCGCCACCTACGATTTGCAGGATCTCAGCCAGATCATCTTTTCCTCCGGGAGAGCCAACATCACCCGCATCAACCAGGAAAAACAAATTGAAGTTACCTACCGCTTTATTGCCGAAGCTGAGCAATCAAAAGATTTGCTTACCGCTTACAGAATGGAAATTGACGATGTCGTGGGCCAGTACAACCTGCCTTCCGGGGTAGCAGTACAGGTTATCCATGAAGAGGACCAGTTCCAGGAATTTTACATCCTGATCGCTGCCGCCTTCATTCTGATTTTGATGATCCTGGCTTCGGTATTTGAATCCCTGTCGCTGCCTTTCGTAATGATCTTCTCAGTTCCGCTGGCAGCCATTGGTTCATTTATTGCCCTGATTATTACCGGGAACTCGCTTTTCAATGCCAATACGCTGACCGGATTTATCATTTTGCTGGGGGTTGTGGTCAACAACGGTATTATCCTGATCGACTTCACCAACATCCTGCGTAAGCGTGGACACCGTAAATCCAGGGCGCTGATAGAAGCCGGCCTCTCCAGGGTACGTCCAATTCTCATTACAGCTATTTCCACCATTTCCGGTATGCTTCCCCTTGCATTGGGTAAAGCGGAATATGTGGGGGCTATTGGAGCTCCTTTCGCCATAACCGTTATCGGCGGTCTTTCGGTAAGCACATTGCTCACCCTGATTTTCATTCCAACTTTCTATGCTGGTCTGGAAAACACCCTGCAGTGGATGAAAAACCTCAACTGGAAAATCAAAGTAATCCACCTGGTCCTATTCCTGGTTTCATTGTGGTACATTTATTTCAGGATGGATACCTTCATCTGGCAGTTGCTGATTTTCCTGCTGATTATTATGCTCATTCCGGGAGTAACCTGGTTTATCCAGAACAGTTTGCGGCTTGCACAGACCAAGCTCATTGGTGAAAACGACCCGATCAGAATTGAAGTCAGAAAACTGGTCAAAATTTATGAACGTGATTCCCGATTCGTCAGAGAATGGAAATCCGGTCTGAAAATCAGGGAAATGGCTGGTTTAACAAGGGATTATACCAAGGCCAGGCATTTCTATGACCTCGTCTGGCAAATACCTTTCTTCATCGGTTTGGTTTGGTTTACATTTATATACCAAAACAGCAGTTTCTGGATGCTTGTGATGTCGGTTTTCATCTTTTTCTTCCTGTTTGTTTTGTGGGAGCCCCTCAGTGCTGTACTGCAAAACCGCTACAACAAAACCGGAAAATCCAAATTCCTGAAATTCCGCACCTGGGGCTATAATTTCCTGTTGTGGGTAGTACCATTGATCTTTCTCTTCATCTTTTTCAAAACGTGGGACAATACCGGGCTGGTAATTTTCGTGGGAGTCATAATATTCCTTTTGCTGGCTATCTACGCTTCCGCAGAGTATGTGCACAACAAGAATGTGAACATCGACAGGATCAGCGGGAGGTTTGGAACGCTCAGAAGGGGCTATTTCCGCGTGGTAAAACAAATCCCGATCATTGGGAAACGAAAAAAACCATTCAAGGCATTAAACGGCGTTTCTATCTCGATCTCCACCGGGATGTTCGGATTGCTGGGGCCCAATGGCGCCGGTAAATCAACCATGATGAAAATCATTTGCGGGATTTTTGACCAGAGCTACGGCAAGATTTACATCAACGGACTGGATACGCAAAAATACCGGGAAGAGCTTCAGGGTCTTATTGGTTACCTTCCACAGGAATTCGGTACCTATGAAAACATGTCGGCCTGGGAATTTCTTGACTATCAGGCTATTCTTAAAGGAATTACCGATACAAAAATACGGAATGAACGGTTGGACTATGTATTGAAAGCGGTCCATATGTATGACCGGCGTACCGAAAACATCGGCTCCTATTCCGGAGGTATGAAACAGCGAATTGGAATTGCCCTGATTTTGCTGAACCTTCCCCGGATTCTGGTGGTGGACGAACCGACAGCCGGCCTTGATCCGAGGGAAAGGATCAGGTTCCGTAACCTGCTGGTGGAACTGAGCCGGGAAAGAATTGTGATTTTTTCCACCCATATCATTGAGGACATTTCCAGCTCCTGTAACCAGGTTGCCGTCATCAACAAGGGAAGACTGAAGTATTTCGGTAAACCACAGGACATGGTGCACCTTGGCGAAGGATTTGTATGGCAGTTCTACCTGTCTCCTGAAGAATTTGAACAATATCCGAACAAACAGTGGATCACCAACCACATGTGGGACGGAGAATCCATCAAAGTAAGGGCGGTCTCCAAAGAAAAACCAGCCCCGGATGCCGTGAATATTCAAGGCCACCTCGAAGATGCCTATTTGTGTTTGTTGCGTGATATTACATGATCATAGAAAAAGAAAAAAATGGAATTGATCAATAAAAATAACCTGACCGTCTTTTGGCGGACAATCCGGTACAATCTGAAGATTATCTTCGCTGGGAGGTTTATCTGGTTTCTGCTGGCATCGTTTGCTTTCTACCTCTTTTTTGCCATCATGATGGTCTACGAACAGCAGTCAGTCGGGGAAGGAGAAATTTACGGATTGCTTCTGTTCCCGGGGATCCTGCTGGTCTTTTATCCCTCTGTATTCGGTATCCAGAACGATGAAGATTCAAGAATCCTTGAAATTCTCTTCGGAATTCCCAACTACCGGTATAAAATATGGCTGGTGAGACTGATCATGATTTTCGTGCAGGTATTCCTGATCCTGATTGCTTATGGCTTTCTCTCCTCGATTTTGCTTTATCCGGTGAAACCGTTTGAAATGGCGGTACAGCTCATGTTCCCGATCGGGTTTCTGGGTGCGATGGCCTTTATGTTTTCCACGGTGATTAAAAACGGCAACGGAACTGCGGTGATTATGATCCTGATCGGAGTTGCCCTTTTAATTCTTTCCAATAACATGGAACGATCGCAGTGGAATATTTTTCTGAACCCCATAAAACTTCCGGATAATTTCAATGCCATCATCTGGAAAGGGATAGTCCTCAAAAACAGGATATTCCTTGGTGTTGGAATGCTGGTCTTTTTGCTTTACGGATTGTACAATCTGCAGAAGAGGGAACGGTTTGTGTAATGTCTGTTCTTGAAATACAATTTTTCACAGACCGGCAGGCTTTCCGCACCTGGTTGGAAACTTATCACCACCAAAGTCCCGGCATCTGGATGACTTTCTATAAGAAACACACCGGTGCGGAAGGCATTGTTTATCAGGAAGCCCTGGAAGAAGCCCTGTGTTTTGGCTGGATTGACAGCCTGATTAAGAAACTGGATGAGGATCGGTATGTCCGGAAATTTTCTCCCCGGACCAATCTCCGCAAATGGTCGGACATCAACCTGAAAATTACGGAGCGGCTGATCAGGGAAGGCAGAATGACCCCAACCGGTTTGGAAAAAATGGGAGACTACCTGGTTAACGGCATTGTCGTTAAGCAAGAAAAACAGGATAAACCGGTCAGAAAAGACATGGTGATTCCGGAGTATATCCTGGAAACACTGGCCGCCCACGAGCCGGCACTCACCAATTTTCTGAAACTCCCCTCATCCTGTAAGCGGGAATATGCAGGTTGGATCACACAGGCTAAAAGAGAGGAAACCATTCGGAAAAGACTGCAGGAAACTATATCTTTGTTGAAGGAAAACAAACGATTAGGATTAAAATAGTGATGGAAAAGTATATTGCTTTTCTGATTCTCAGTATTCCGCTGGTCATCATTTCCCGGAAATCCATCTTTAAGCCGGGGACCCACGGTTTTTACCGTTTCCTGGCCTGGGAAGGGATTTTGTGGTTACTCGTCCATAATTTCCGGTATTGGTTTACAGATCCTTTCTGCCTTCATCAGATCCTTTCCTGGATATTTTTGTTCATTTCCTTATACCTGGTCATCATCGCTGTTTATCACCTGAAAAAATACGGAAAATCACAGCCGGAACGGCAGGATCCCGCCCTGCTCGGTTTTGAGAAAACCACATCGTTGGTCGACTCCGGAATCTACAGGTACATACGGCACCCCATGTACAGTTCGCTGTTATTTTTCGCCTGGGGTGTTTTCCTGAAGTACCCGGGTGCGGGGCTTTTTACCATAACATTATTCACATCTCTGTTTCTTTTGGAAACCGCTCTGATCGATGAGAAAGAGTGTAAGGCTTACTTTGGGGATGCTTATAAAAACTACATGAAACGCACCAGCCGGTTTATACCGTTTATTTTTTAAAGAGCCTGAAGGGCTCACCCAGTGATAACCTCCGGTTTCAACCGGAGGACCAGAGAACC
>DAIDJX010000212.1 GCA_027451165.1 Prolixibacteraceae bacterium
AGTGCCGATGAGGATGACGATAGCCAACTGCAATTGGACTTCAAATTTTATTAACATATTTTAATAGACACCAGTGAGATTCTTATTTATCGTAAATTTACCCTCAGATTAGTACCTGAGTAGTTACCGGTTTTTTATTGCTCTGGGTTAACTTTGTTTATCTGTTAAAATTAAACCAGATGAAGAAACCTGCCCTGATTCTTTGGCTGCTTACGCTGTTATGCGCTGATTACGGCTGCCACAACAAACCACAATTGCCCCATTCACCTGAAGCCATTCCGGTCAGGGTAATAAAAGTCGTGAAAGAAACAACCCGGCGTGAAATTTTCGTCAGCGGGAACGTGGAAGGCAACCGCACCGTCAAACTGGGTTTTATGGTGGCAGGAAGGATCAATTATATCCTGCCTGCAGAAGGACAGAAAGTGGCCAGGAACCAACTGGTGGCCGGTCTCGATCCGGAGAACTATGCCATTGCCAAGGAACTGGCCGACATTCAGGTGGCACAGGCAGAGGATGAATTCGGTCGCCTCAGAGGAATGCATGATTCCCGGAGCATCTCCGACGGCGATTTTGCCAAAATCGGTTTTACCCTTCAACTGGCCCGGACACAACAAAAATTGCAGGCAAAAAATCTGGCTGAAACGAAAATATACTCCCCCATCAGCGGGGTTTTACTGAAGAAGTTGGCCGAGACAGGCGAAATTACGGGTAACGGAATTCCGGTTGCCGTTATTTCCGATATCCATCCGGTGAAGGTAACGGCTTTTGTACCTGAAAATGATTTGCATCTGGTGAAAATGGGACAAATGGCTTCCTTAAGGATTTCCTCCATCGATTCCGTTTTTACCGGGAAAGTTACAGAAATCGGTGCGCTTGCCGATCCAGGCGCGCGCTCTTTCCCGGTCAGGATAGAGGTAAACAACCCTGAACTCCTCATCCGGCCGGGGATGATCGCAGAGATTACCCTTCCAACAAATGAAAAAGATGAGCTGATCACCCTTCCTCCGGAACTGATCTTCAGTGACCAGAACAACAAAACTTCCGTATTTGTGGTGGACAGGGCTTCGGGAAAAGCATTCCGGAGAGAGATCAGCCTGGGAAAGATCAGCGGTAACCGGGTCGAAATCACCTCCGGTCTGGTGGAGAATGAAACCGTTGTCACCGACGGGAGACACAAACTGAGTGATGGCATGCCGGTAAAAATTTATAATGAAGACCATGAACTTCGTTAAGGCCTCACTCCGGCACCGGCAGGTTACGCTGACCCTTTTGCTCGTGGTTTTTGCCTTTGGCATCTGGTCCCTGCTGACCATGCCCAGGCGGGAAGATCCGAAAATAACCATTCCTGCCGGGCAGATCATTACCTATTTTCCGGGCGCCAATGTGGTGGAGACAGAAGAACAGGTCACCAACAAAGTGGAAGAGTACCTTTTCCGTTTCAATGAAGTGGACAGAAGTAAAACCACTTCCACCACCACGGAAGGACTGTCGGTCATTACCGTCTGGCTGAAGGAGAACATCCGGCAGCCTGACATTTTCTGGAGCAAGCTGAAGCATGAACTGATGGTGGTGAAAAGCCTGCAATTGCCAGCGGGTGTCCGGGGCCCCCTGCTGAATTCCGATTTCGGGGACACGGAAGCCATTGTTATAGGGATTACAGGAGATCATGCCGGGTACAATGTGCTGAAAAGTGCCGCTGACCATCTTTCGGAAGCCATCCGGCTGATCCCCGAAGCTTCCAAAATCAAGCTGAACGGACTGCAGCAGGAGCAGTTCACGGTGGAGTGGTATCCGTCAAAACTGACACAATACGATGTCTCCCCGGAGCAGATCATCGGAGCATTGCAAACCCAAACCACTATTTCTCCCACCGGACAGGAGGAAACAGAAAAAACGGAGATCCCCCTCTATAAGTCATTGGGGATCCATACCATGGACGATATCCGGGAGCAACTGGTTGGCGCTTCCCGCAGCGGCGCCGTTATCCGCCTTCAGGATATTGCCCGGGTAACCCGTGAAATGGCCAAACCGGAAAGCAAAATAACGGTAAATGGTCAGGAAGCCCTGTTGCTCAACATTCAGATGCATGAAGGGTACAATATTGTGCGGTTCGGGCAAAAAGTACAGCAAACCATTCAGGAGGTCGCTCAGGCACTTCCGGAGAATATCCGGCTGACCACACTGGTCAACCAGCCGGAAATTGTGCAGCAGAATGTGAACCGTTTCCTGCGGGAGTTTTTGATGGCCATTGCTGCGGTTATCCTCGTCGTTTTTCTGCTTTTGCCACTGAATATAGCTGCTGTGGCGGCGGCTGCCATTCCCATGACGGTTTCGGTCACTTTTGCCTTGCTCCATGGCATCGGGGTGGAACTGCACCAGGTCTCCCTGGCCGCGATGATCCTGGTGCTGGGGATTGTGGTTGACGACGCCATCATCATTGCTGACAATTATGTCGAATTGCTGGACAGGGGTCATGACCGCTGGAATGCAGCCTGGCGCAGCGCCACTGAACTGGTGATTCCCATTCTGACAGCAACCTTTACCATCATAGCGGCATTTCTGCCCATGGTCATTCTCACAGGAACCATCGGGGAATTTATCCATGCCCTGCCGGTCACTGTTTCCATAGCGCTGGCCTCCTCTTTTCTGGTGGCCATGTTCCTGACCCCGCTGCTGTGCTACCTCCTCATCGGGAAAGGATTGAAAAGCAATCCGGGATCAGATTCCAAAGCAGAAAGGAAGTCTCTGCTCAACCTCATGCAGAAAAGCTACAACCGCTCCCTCGACTGGTGCGTCCGTCACTCCATGTTAACCATCACGGTAAGTCTGCTCACCATTGTGGCTGCAGGGTGGCTGTATAAAACCGGCTTGCGTCAGCGGTTTTTCCCTGAAGCGGAAAGAAACCAGTTCACTGTTGAATTGTGGATGCCTACCGGAACAAAACTGGAACAAACAGAGCAGTCAATCCGGAAGATTGAAAAAGTCATCCGGGAGGACAGCAGGGTAAAGGATTATGCCACGTTCACAGGACAAAGTTCTCCCCGTTTTTATTACAACTATTCTCCGGAATACCCGGCTTCTAATTTTGCGCAGATTCTGGTCAACACCACAGATTATCCCGCAGCGTTGAGTTTGCATGAAACCCTGACCTCCATCCTGGACAGTCTCGTGCCGGAAGGCCGTCCACATGCCCGGATGATGATGCAGGGGCAACCTCTTCATGCCCCAGTGGAAGTTAGAATACGTGGCGAAGAGCTTAACAGCTTGAAAAGTATCGGGGAAAAAGTAAAAGAGATTTTGCAGAAAACAAACGGAAGTGCTCTGGTAAGGTCCGGGTTCAAGGAAGATGCTCCGGGTTATTCCATCCGGCTCAATCCGGAAGCAGACCGGTTGGGATTTACTTCCCGTGGTGTCGCACAAGGGCTCTATGCTGCCACCTCTGACCTTACAGTCGCTTCTGTTCAGGAAGGAGAAAACCGGGTGGATATCGTTCTAAGGGCAAAGTTTCCAACAGAAGAAAAGAACAAATCACTTGACGATGTTTATCTCAGGAGCCCGGTTACCGGAATTTGGGTTCCCCTTCGACAGATTGCCGAACTTCTTCCGGAGTGGTTCCCCGGAAGAATTTTGCACCGCAACGGATTCCGGACACTTACCATCCAGAGCGAAACCGTTGAGGGAAAGCTGGCCTCAGAACTGCTGGCTGAAATAACACCTGAGATCAGGCAGCTAACACTACCTCCCGGTTACAGCATAGAATTCGGTGGAGAGCACGGAAACAAAACAGAAGTGACGGAAAGGCTGGCCATGGTGTTGCTGATCAGCCTGATCATCATCGCTGTTGTTTTGCTGTTTCAATTCCGGAACCTTAAAGAAGCCGGACTGGTTATGCTGACTATTCCACTTAGCCTTTTGGGAGCGATAGCCGGACTGATCATCACCGGTAATGAAATTGGATTTACCGGGTTTATCGGATTGATCAGTCTCTCCGGAATAGTGGTCAGGAATGCCATCATACTTATCGATCATGCCAATGAGCTGATCAGTAAAGGCATGACAATCCCCGAAGCGGCCGTCGAAGCCGGAAAAAGAAGGCTCCGTCCGATCTTTCTTACAGCTGCCGCAGCCGCCATCGGGGTTTGGCCCATGATCCTTTCCGGATCCCAGCTGTGGAGTCCAACCGCCAGCGTGATTGCTTTCGGGGTTTTGTGGGGCATGGTCATTTCCACCCTGGCTGTACCGGTGATGTATATGGCAGTAATGAAGCCCGGTGATAAAAAGCAGATTTACGAAGGGCCCGATGAAACCCTTAAGGAACAACAAGGATAAGAAATAAATAATAAGGAATTGGAAATGAAGTTGATTAAGCTGAGTATGCTGGTTATTCCTTTACTGATCGCGATTCCGCTGATCGGGACCGGACAGGTGAAATCAAGCATTAACCTGGAAGAGGCTATAAACCTGGCTTTGGAAAACAATCAACTCCTTAAAATCAAAGCGTATCAGGTAGAGGAAAAAGTGGCAAAATGGAATGAAAGCCGGATCAAAGCACTGCCTTCTATCATGGCCAATTCCACCTGGCAATTCAACCAGAACCTGGGTGAACTGACAATTTCACAGGGAGAATTCGGTACACTTCCACTTTCTCCCCAGATGATTATCCCGCTCCCGTCGTCCGATCTTCACTTTCCGCTCAGTAAGCATGAATCTTTCATTGCCGGAGTAACCATATACCAACCAATTACCCAGTTAGGCAAAATAAAAGCTGGAGCTGGTGTTTCGAAGACTGAGCTGAAGATTTCTGAAAAAGAGCGGGAAAAGACGGCTGCCCAAATCCGGCAAACCGTTGAAAAACTCTATTATGCCATTTTGATCACTGACCGCCAGGAAGAGGAAGCACAAACAAAAAAAGAACTGGCATCGCTCCGGATTGCAGATGCGGAAAGCGCCCTTAAGGCAGGCAAAATACCGGAAGTAAGTGTGGCAGGCCTGAAAGCTGCCAGAGCCGACGAAGAACAGAAACTGATCCGTTTGCGTTATCAGAAAGAGGATTACCTGGGCGATTTCTGCACGCTCACCAGATTGGAAAATCAGAAATTTGTACTGGCTCCAGTTGACCTGCTCACTGAAAACCAATTCAGTGATACCATCCCTGTGTACCATCTTCAGGACAACAGCGACCTCGGAATTGCCAGGCTGCAACAGGATAAAGCAGTACAGGGGGTAACTGCCGCCCGTTGGAGCTATCTACCCGATGCCGGACTCATCGCCGGATACAGCTATCAAAAAGGAAACAAAATTTATCCTGAAAAGAATCCGTTTGTGGGAGCAACCCTTAAATGGAATCTGCAGGAGATAATGCTGAACCGTCAACTTGTAAACCAACGCAAAGCACAGCTGATGCAGGCTCAGGAGCAGGTCGATCTCCTGGAACAACAAACAGCCAACGAAGCGGAAAAACTGACCAGGAAATTATCCCATGCCGGGGAACTGGTAAGGGTAGCCAGGGAAGCCGCCGGATACAGGACAGAAGAATTACGCATTGAACAGGAAAAGTTGAAAAACGGATTGAGCACACCTTCCGGAGTGCTCAATGCGAAAGCCAATCTGGCAAAGGCAGAAGCCGACTACCTATCGGCCTGCCTCAACTACCGGATGGTCAGGACAGAACTTGACCTTTTATTCAATTATTAGGTCAATCGTTACTTCCACCAACGAGCAGGCTCAAATAGTAGAGCAAGGTTGCCAGGGAGGAAAGGGCTGCAATAACATAGGTAGAAGCCGCCCATTTCAAAGCATTTTTAGCTTTTTCCTGTGCTTCTGAACTGGCGATTCCCCGGTCAGAAATCCAGGCCAGCGCCCTGCTG
>DAIDJX010000213.1 GCA_027451165.1 Prolixibacteraceae bacterium
GTTAAAGTACGATTGACTTCCAATTTTTTGACCAAAGCCCCTGAGAGTGTATAAACCCCGATGTTTGCAGTTAACTCATCACTGAAAGGGATTTCCACCTTCAGGCGGCCTTTGGTCGGATTTGGATAAATCTTAACCGGCAAATTGCCAATCAGGTCTTCAAATCTTGTTTGTTTGGCGGCAACCGTATCATTTTGGGTAATAGAGCCGCTTTTCAGTTGAATTGTCCGGCTCAGACGGTTGCCTGAGGCGTCATAGGTAAAGGTGTAGGTTGTTTGAGCCTTGCCTTCATGTCCTTGCACCAGAATCATGGCTATTGACACCAGTGCGAAGCGGAACATTTTTTTCATTATTTGGAATTTAAGGGTATGGATATTAAGCATTTAATAACTGAGTACTATTATGTTTCAGGTTGTGTTTCACCAGCAAAGGTCATGGCTTTTAAGCCCAAGACGATAAATAAGTGTGGATTGATCATAAATCTGTCTGCAATTTGGACAATAAGCCTGGTTAATTATTAAAAAAGGGATATCTGAATTTCAAATAACAAACATAACAAAAATATAGTAAAACTCTCAAACAAATATTTATTGCTGCTTTTCAACCCATTTTCTGATTAAATCATCCGCATTTTTAAATCTCCGCCAAGAATTGCCAAACCGGGCAAAACCTTTGAATAAGCGCATACTTATTTTATATCCCTCTCACTGTTTCCCAACCCGCTGCCTTCATGGGTACAAAAGGGAAAAATGGTTTTCCTGAAAGATTGTAAGATTCCAGAAAGGTGAAAACGGTCATCGGAAAAGATTTCACCTTTTGCTGATGAAGAATAGTAAATTTTACCGGTTGATCATTTTTTGAGCCGATTCCGGATATCTTTCTCCCTGAATCGCAATTTTTGAAGCCGCTTCATCGATTTTTTTCAAATCTTCTGAGGTAAGTTCTATGTTTGCTGCATCCAGGTTTTCTTCAAGCCGGTGTAATTTGGTGGTTCCCGGAATCGGTACGATCCACGGCTTTTGTGCCAGTACCCAGGCCAGGGCAATCTGTGCCGGCGTAGCTTCTTTTTCTTTTGCCATATTGGCCAGTAAATCAACTACAGCCTGGTTGTTTTTCCGGTTTTCTTCCGAAAAACGGGGAACAGTGCTGCGGAAGTCGGTACTTTCAAAAGTGGTATGGGCATCGATTTTTCCGGTCAGAAAACCTTTGCCCAGCGGACTGAAGGGCACAAAGCCTATGCCCAGTTCTTCCAAAAGAGGGAGGATTTCAGCTTCCGGTTCGCGCCACCAAAGTGAGTACTCGCTTTGCAGAGCCGTTACCGGCAGAACCGCATGAGCCTGGCGAATGGCCTGAACGCCTGCTTCCGACATTCCGAAATGCTTCACTTTGCCTTCCCGGATCAAATCCTTCACCGTGCCGGCAACCTCTGCCATCGGAACTTCCGGGTCAACCCGGTGCTGATACAGCAAATCGATGGTATCCAGGCGCAATCGTTTTAATGAGGCTTCGACCATCCGGCGGATATTTTCCGGGCGACTGTTCAGCCCTGTCATTTTCCCGTCCTGGAAGTTAAACCCGAATTTCGTGGCTATGACCACTTGTCCCTTAAATGGCTCCAGCGCTTCTCCGACCAGCTCTTCGTTGACGTACGGCCCATACACTTCTGCCGTATCAAAAAAGGTAACGCCACGCTCAACAGCCTGGCGCAACATCACAACCATATCCTTTTTTTCAGGAAATGGCGGAAAGGAGAAGCTCATACCCATGCAGCCGAGTCCCAATGCCGAGACTTCGAGTTTGCTTTTACCCAATTTTCTTGTTTGCATTGTCTTGATATTAAATACTTAACCAATCTGTCGGTTTTCTGCAATCATCCCGGATTTATTCTCTGTTTGCAAAAATAGTTAATAAACAGCAATGTTGTCTTTGATCCCCCTTTTTCGTTTTTCGTCCGGTCATTTTCCCTTTAACGCTTCAGTCGGAATAACTTTTGTCATCTCCTACCATCTTTGCCCCGGAACAATTAAAAGCTTGGTCACCCTCGGGGAAGAGCTGGAGAGTGTGAAGGCGCTTCAGTATATGCTGGAGGTGAGGGTTGCCAATGAGCTGGAATTACAAAGCCGCCTGCTCATTGCACCGGGTAGGCCCCTACATATGGAGAAGCTTTAGGGTTTATGCCCAGCAGCTTCTGAACCGGAACCGGAAGCACCATAGCGGTTTTTGCCCCTTTAAACCCTGGCAGCAACTGGTAATTCCCCAGTTCGCGGCTTTTAAACACCTGTAAATTCAGATTATTGTAATACTGGCTGTTGGTGGACGAACCGTCAAATACTTTTTTCAGGGCATCTAATGTTTCAATAGCCGTTTCACAATTGCCGGGATTACCCGGTGTATCGGATGGACTCCAACGGACCAGGATTTTTTCCGGGCTTTCGGGATCTTTTACCATGACATTGTAATCCATCTGCTTCAACTGGGAATCCCGCAGTTTTCCGCAAAGACCGGGATGCTGCCCCACCAGCATCAGCGGGACTTTGAAATTTTTATCTCCTACCAGGAGGTTGTTCACAAAAACGTGGCCGAAGCGTTTGTCGACATCTGGGCCTGTAGCCGGGTGCCAGCCAAAATGGTCTGCCACGGCGCTCCTTAAATCACGCCGGATACACACCGTGCTGTTTATAAAGGTGTTCTGGTAAATTTGCACATCACAGCTGTTCAGCACGAATACTGACTGATCACAATCTTCGAATACATTTCCTGCACAAATGGCCCCTTTTGAGATTTCAAAGAAAAAACCGCTGTAATTGGGCCACATGATGGAATAGTTCGGGATGTTCCCTTTATTGGTACCCACGCCAGTCACATAATTATTGATAAACCGCCCGTCGATATTGCCTACATCGTACCAGATCCCGTTCGATAGCGGCAGGTCGAACACCAGGTTATCCCGGCAGGTGGTCCGGTGAGTCTGGTTGAAAATTTTGACAGCTGCAGGATAATAGCCGTCGATGTTTTCGATGTTGTTCTGAGAGAACATATTCCGTTCAAAAAGGCAGTCGGAAGATGCCTCCAGGTAAATTCCCTCCGTGGTAGTATGGTGTACGTTACAGTTTCTCAGGATGGTATTGTCACCCCGGAGATGGGCGCCCACCCGTCCGCAGTATGAAAAAGTGCAGTTTTCTATGGTGCTTCCCACAATGTCTTTTCCAAAGGTGGTGGGATCGGCAATGCCTTCCGGAAGCCGGGCATCCATCTCCAGGGCACAGAAAGCATACTGGGTCAGGATAATCCCCCTCAAATTAAAGCCTTTCCGGTCGGAGACAACACCCTTCAACTCTTTGATTAGCCGGTGCAATCCCCATTTATAAGCAGTAATTTCCACAAGATGGCTTGCGGGATCAGTACCGATGTATACCGATTTGGCGTCGTAATCAATAAAGAAGGAATTTGCATCGACTTCCCCTTCCCAGCCAACCGATTTCAGCAGTTTTCCGTCGATAAAGACCATATCGTTGTTAAACAGGTGCAAGGGCGTATTCTTCCCGTAGCGGTCGCGGCTCCACCAGCCGTCGGGTTTTTCCGGGAAAAGCCGGGTCCAGGTGGTCTTCCAGAGACCTTTCCCGACTGGCTTCCATTCTTTGGCTTCCAATGTACCCTTCAGCACCGGTTGCTCTTCATCAAAAGGCTGGAGGGTGATCCCCTGGTTGAAAGACAAATCTCCGGTCCGGTAAGTTCCTCCCCTGAGGATGACCGCATCGCCGGTTCTGGCCTTGTCAAGCGCCACTTCAAGGGTGGTCGGCTGAGAAAGCACATCACCCGGGGCAGTTGCATTACCATCCGGGGCAACATAGTAAATCTTACCCGATTTGGGCAATTCATAGTTTTGTTTTACGGGACCATAGGGTCCTCCGGATGGCTGGGCCGGGGCATTCATCATTCCCAAGGCAGAAAGGGCCAAAAGAATTATTACTCTTTTAGCGGGTTGGATTAAACAGGTTCTCATATTGGTATTGAATTGAAAAACCAAAGATATAAATGTTCCTGTCAAGCAAAAAGTGTTTTTTTCTGATCATGAAATCCAAATGAAAAGTAGCTTTGTGTTTTTATACTTTATTGTGAAAAGAAAGTTAAGAAATCAGAACATAAAATGAATATTATGAATCCTTTAGAATTCAGGAAAATTCTGGTCCTTGCTACATTAGCCATTCTTTTGTCAGGATTTTCCGGTGCCAAAGTCAGAAGGTCGGCGCTTCTTCAATATGACAGACAGATTGATGGTCTGATCCGTCAGATGACGCTGGAAGAAAAGATCAACATGCTTCATGCGAAGTTCATGTTTGTTTCCGCCGGAGTAGAACGGCTGGGCATTGCCGACATGAAATATGCCGACGGTCCTTTTGGCATTCGGGAGGAAATGCAGCCCAAAGGGTGGAATCCGTTGGGCTGGGAGAAGGACAAAGCCACCTTCTTTCCCACCGGCTCGGCACTGGCAGCTACCTGGAGCCCGGAACTGGCCTATCTCTACGGAACAGGTATGGCGCGGGAAGCCCGTCTCCGGGGGAAAGATATGATCCTGGGACCGGCCATCAACATCCAGCGGATACCCACCGGCGGCAGAACTTATGAATACCTGAGCGAAGATCCCTGGCTGAGCGCCCGGCTGTCGGTCGGGTACACGAAAGGAGTACAAGACAACGGGGTTGCCGTTTGCCTCAAACATTTCGCTCTGAACAACCAGGAAAACAACCGGGGTACTGTCAATGTGATCATCGGGGAAAGAGCCATGCGGGAAATCTACCTTCCCCCGTTCCAGGCAGCTGTGGAAGAAGCCGATGCCTTCGGGGTAATGGCGGCCTACAACAAGGTGAACGGCTGGTGGTGTGCTGAAAACGACATGCTGCTCAACAAAATCCTCCGGAAGGATTGGGGTTTTGCCGGAATGGTGATTTCCGACTGGGGAGGGACACACAGCACCGTAAATTCCGTAAAATACGGGCTGAATGTGGAAATGCCGGATAGCAAGTTTCTTGGAAAGGCTTTACTGGATTCGGTGAAGGCCGGTCTGGTTCCTGAGGAAGTGATCAACCTCAGGGTCCGTGAAATCCTGAGGGTCAGAATGGCCATTCAACCAATTCCGGCGGAAAAAGCGAACATTGAAATGACCTCCCAGCCTGCCCAGCAGAAAATAGCCTATGAGGTAGCCTCGAAATCGATCATACTGCTGAAGAATGAAGGTATTCTTCCCCTGAATCTGAAAAACAAACCGGTCATTGCGGTCATCGGGGCCAACGCGGTTCAGATCATGGCCACCGGCGGACTCGGAGCCGGGGTTAAAACCCTGTATGAGGTCACTCCGCTGGAAGGTTTGAAAAACAGGGTCGGGGACAAAGCAGAAATCCTGTATGCCAAAGGTTACGAACCTGTTGTATTCAGCTTCGCCGATCTCTACCGCAAAAAAACACCGGAAGAACTGGAGAAACAAGCCCGCGAAAAGGAGATGACCGCACAGAAACTGGCTGCAGAAGCGATTGAAGTGGTCAAAAAGGCTGATATCGTTCTTTTTGTCGGGGGAAATAACCGGGCGGTGGAAACCGAAGGCAGCGACCGGAAAGATATTTTCCTGCCTTCCGGACAGGATGAACTGGTTAAAAAAATAGCTGCCGTAAATCCGGATATCATTACTGTTCTGACCAGTGGCGCTCCCAATGATCTCAACGTGGTAAAACCGCTCTCCAAAGCGCTGCTGATCTCCTGGTTCAACGGCACTGAAGGGGGAAATGCCCTGGCCGATGTGCTGGTGGGGAATATCTCCCCCGGCGGACGTTTACCTTTCACCCTCCCCGTAAGGCTGGAAG
>DAIDJX010000214.1 GCA_027451165.1 Prolixibacteraceae bacterium
AACAACCTGTTCATTCCTGAAAACAGGTGTTTCATTCATATAATACACCCATTTCGTGCATATCCCCGGGTTTCTGAAGGAGGTTTGAATAATTTTCCGCCTCAGAAATGAAGAATAGCGTAAACAGAAACCCGGAAATGAAATGGGAAAAGTTGAATGTCGTTGTGTAAGGGATATAAATATATATCTCCTGTTGGTTTTGTTTACTTTGTTCCTCTTCTCTCCGAACCTGCTGTGGTCTCAACCCGTTCCATCAAGCAAAGCCGGCCGGGTGGCAGAAAACTGGTACCGGCATTTTGCGCCGGAGGGAAAAAAGGGAGCACAGGTCGCGGGGTTACAGGAATACAAGTATAATTCGGGAACCCCTTTCTACATTTTTACCTTTGATTTGGGCGGTTTTGTCATGGTATCTGCTGATGAAAGGGCTGAACCGGTAATCGGATATGGATTTGAAGGTGGGCTACCGGAAAAGATCGACCACCCGGCGCTGCAGGATTGGTTGAACGGGTATGCCAGGCAAATTGATTCCCTGAAAGTATTATCCTTAAAGTCAAATGTAAAAAATCCCAAATGGGAGGAAATACTGAGTAACAGGTGGCAGAAATCCTCTGTAATGGGTGTCGCCCCATTGGTAAAGACAAAATGGCATCAGGGATATCCTTTTAACAGGTTCTGCCCGGCAGATCCCCAGGGATCGGGCGGTTTTGTATGGGCCGGATGTACACCGCTCGCCATGGCGCAAATCATGAAATATTGGAACTATCCTGCCAGGGGGATCGGACAACATGATTATGTCGGGAAATACCATCCGGAAAGGGGAAGATTATCGGCGTTTTTTAATCAATCGGTATATGATTGGGCAAATATGCCTGATTCTGTTGTCTCCCCGACCAGTCAACATCCTGAATCTCTGGCACGGCTGATCAGTGACTGTGGAATTGCCAGTGAAACAGACTATTTCTCTACGGGTTCAGGTGCCTATGAATGGCAATCCGCAAATGCTCTTAAAGAATTTTTTGATTATTCTGATTCCATAAGATATTTGAAAAGACAATACTATTCTGATGATGAATGGCATGGTATTTTGAAAGAGGAACTGAACCGGAAACGGCCTGTGATGTATGTCGGGTACAATTCATCTTCATCGCTTGGACATACTTTCGTAATCGACGGATACCAGGAAAACAGTTATTACCACATTAATTTTGGTTGGAAAGGAGACGCCGACGGATATTGGGCACTGGATAAACTGACTCCCCTGTCGTTTGATTTCAATTTCTTTCAAAGAGCCGTTATAGGCATTCAGCCCAGGTATTCACCATTAAAAGCAGCTTTCATGTCGATTGAAAGGGATTCCTCCCTGAGTTTCCAGTTTGCCGATTATTCGACCGGTAATCCGGGTAACTGGAAATGGAAATTTGGTGACGGGATGGGCAGTACCCTGCAAAATCCGTTGCACAAATACTCAAAGCCCGGGAAGTATCAGGTATCCCTGATTGTATGCTCCGGAACAAAATGTGATACCACAATACGTGAATTTGAAGTTGCAGAAAGTCAGTTTGTGAAAACGGATTTGATATTGGGTGGCTTTCATGGGAGCAAGTTATTCTTTGATTATGATAATGATAATGATCTGGATGTTTTTCTGAGCGGTTATCCCATGGGGACCCGTTTGTTAAGGAATGATTCCGGGGTGTTTAACAGAATGGATATCAGTATTCCTTTTAATTATAACGATGCCAGTACAGATATTGCCGATATCAACAATGATGGTTACCTGGATATGATTATTTCCGGGGAAACAGGCGGATCTGAGGGTATCAGAACAAAGCTGTACATAAATGTCCGTGGAACCCTGAAGGAAACGGATCATCCTTTTTACCCTGTCAGCGGGGTGGTGAAATTAGTTGATTACAACAATGACGGTCTTACCGATGTTTTCCAGATCGGCACGACGGGATTTGCGTTTAAAGCCGCTCTTTTCAAAAACCTTGGAAACGGTGAATTCCAGGAAGTGCCCAACCTTCCGTTTCCAAAACTGGGACAGGGTGTTTCTGCCTGTTGGTATGATCTGGATCAGAACGGTTTCAGAGATGTAGTCATATGCGGAGCGCCAGGCAACTGGAATTTTACAACAAAAGTTTTCCTCAATTCCGGGAACGACAAATTTGTTGAGACAGCTACCTCCCTGCCTGCTGTAAACTACGGATCAGTCGTATGCGGAGATCTGGATTCTGATGGTGATGGAGATATCATCATCGGAGGCTTAGCCGGTTTCAAGAAGGATACTGCAGCATTATACAGAAATGATTCGATGAAACTGGTACCTGTTCCTGTTCCCGGACTCAAAGGTGATTTTGCTCAATTGGTTGATTTTGACAGTGATGGGTTGATGGACTTCATTTTGAACACCAAATTATTTAAAAATAATCACAAGTCATTCGATACAGTCAGGTTCGACATAACCGGTACCAACATAGTAGCTGGTGATTACAACAAGGATGGAAAAATCGATCTTTTTGTTTCGGGATTTTCTCCGGTATTGCCGGTATTTTACTGCGATTTAATGATGAATGTCGCGCAGGGCCGGAATTATCCTCCTTCCGTTCCTGCCAACCTGGATGTACAGATCAGGGGAGGGAAAGTGCTGTTCACCTGGAACAATTCCATTGATTTGTCGACAGCTTCCCAGTCGCTGAGTTATAATATCAGGATCGGGACTACACCTTCAGGCTGTGAAATTGTTTCTCCCCTTGCGGATGCCAGTACCGGATTTATTCGCTTTCCGGCCCCGGGGAATACAGGTCTGGCCAATACCTTTTCATTGCTTAACCTTCCACCTGGGAAATACTACTGGAGTGTCCAGGCTTTGGATAATGGTTTTTCCGGCAGCGGATTTGCCCCGGAACAGACATTCCAGATACTGCCAACAGATGTTACTCAGGTGCCGGTTTCAGAAACGGTCCTATATCCCAATCCGGCTTCTGATAAAACCATGGTACGCTTTTCCGGATACTTTGCAGGGCCGGCGATTGTTTCGCTTTGCAGGATGGATGGGACGGAGGTATCACGCCAGATCTGCACCGGGAACCCAAATGTGGAAATCGATCTTTCCGGGTATGGCAGCGGAATTTACCTGGTCAGAATATCACGGGATGCAGTACAGGAAACCCATAAACTGGTTATCAGCAGAAATTAGAGAAAAAGTAATGGATAACCGGTCTTACCACCTGTTGATAAGTTAAAAGTCAGCGCAAAAGTAATCTCAAAAAATATGAAAGTCACTTTTCTTCAGTTAATACTCATTCTGAGTATGATCACCTCAGTGGCAGCTGGTCAGGATGATCTGCCTGTCAAAAAATACAGCGACAACTTCAGTTTCAGGGAAATCAACGATTTTTACAGAAATAAAATGAGCGCGGTACAGCTTGTTTCCTGGTCCAGGACCAGTTTCCTCAATGCTGCATTCCTGTCAAACAAATTAAATGGAAACATCCGGCAACAATTTGGTTTACAGTATAATTACAGGATAATGAAACTTTCCCCGGTGCTGGTGGATATCGGGTACAATTGGGGTAAGTACACCATCTCCGGATCGGCTCCTTTTACCCTTGCAGGTGAAGACATCATTGAACAGGCCTTTGAATCCTCCTTTTCCATGTTTCTTTTTCCTGCGACCAGGTATTTTCTTCCCTACGCCGGCCTGGGATTCAACTACACCTGGCTGAGAACGGTCTGGGTGGAAAATGAAGACAAGGAACTGGTAGCCGATCATGTGACGGTGCTACCCTCACCGGTCTGGAAAACCGGATTTATGTCTGCGGTTTCAGAAACGGTCGTGCTCTTCGGGGAATATAAGAAATCGTTTGCTTCACGACGGGAGTTCACTCAATTGAATCTGGGTATTGGTTTTAGTTTTTAATCACCTGTTTTAAAGATTTATAGTGAGATGCATAATTCAGGATTAACAATTTTGGTTTTCATTTTGGTGTTACTGAGCGGTTGTATCACCTTAAAACCGGATAGTTCCATAGTTTCTGATCCGGATTATAACCAGCGAAGGGAGATCGGGAACCTCCATTACGATAAAAAACCCGGCCTGGCTGGTTATTCAGCCATGGGAGCCAGCACCATCGCCGGTGGTCTTGCGGGGTACAGTGCTGACCTGATCAAATACCACAAGGGAACGGAAATAAAATCGTTCAAGGCAGGAAACGCCCTGTTGGGGGCCGCAATCGGCTTTTCAACCTCCTATTTCATTAACCGGAGCCTCGGTTGGGGTAAAGTGGTGAAAGTTTATGATGCGCAGGAATGGCTGAGAAAAGCCAATAACAATTACCTGATCCTTGCCGCTCAGAAAGACAACGGGGCAGTTACCGACATCACCGTGATGAACAGGAGTGCAGAAAATAAATACACGGTGAAGAACCTTTATGACGTAAAAGATTTTAAAACAGCATTCCCAAACAGTTCCCGTTCTTCTGAAATGTTATCGCAAACCATCAGCAACAAGGGTATTGAACGCGACCAGTTCATTGACCTGATGGAATTGTATCCCGGAAATCCCCACACCATGCAGATGAAAGAACAATACATCACCAGAAGCAATTCCATCGCCTCGATGTTCTCTGCGTTTGACAAATTTCCGGAAACCGGGGTGGATATTGAGAAACTTTCTGTTCCGTTGGTCAGCCAGATCAAAGACGGGAGCATTCACATGCAGCGTTTTGGTAACAGCAAATACAAAAAGTCAGTGATAATGAACTCATTGCAAAAGGATTTGTCTGAAGGGAACCTGAAGGCATTCATCAGCCTCGCAGGAAAAGATTTCTGGATGACGCCTGCGGAAATTGGTGATGCCCCCGGTACGGTTAAACGCAACTATCTTTCAGCGGTGAAATCCATGGAAGAGATGAAGAGCATGGTGGAAACCATGAATTTCTATGTCAAGTATTCCTGGCTCGATTATCCCGGTCGTGCGACAGACATTACCACTGATGCCTGGAAGGCAGCATATCCCTATTACAGTGATGGTGATGCGCTGATTGAACGTATTTTCAGGATTGAACAGCAGTATCCTGACCTGAAACTCAGTAAAACAGCGATCAAACAGGTAGTCGATGTCAAACTGAATGAAGAAATCCAGAATAACATCAAAATCTCCAACCTGGAAGTTTTGGATAACCGGAGTGAGGGGTGGTCAGAATGGTTAAAGCCCAAACTCTATGATGCCTATGTTGTGACAGATAAGGAAGAACTTGAATTCCTGATTGCAGGTACCGTAAAAAATGAAAGCAAGTTTACACTCCCTGTGGCCCTGAAATTTGACGTTCCGGTGGTGACCAAACAAACCGGCCGCGTTTTTTATTTCATTCAGTCTGAAGTAATGCGGACCGAGGTGCGTTTCAAACCGGAATACTACCTTCCCCTGGTCAGACCCTCTGAAGAGGTGGCATTTGCCAGGCTGATCGAAACCAACAAAAAGGATGCAGGGGTTGATTTTATTCTTGGTAAAGCCTGGAGCGAAACCACCCTGGGTGATGTAACCATTCAGCAGGAATTGTTAAAATCCTTCCCGATGACAGAACTAAAAAAACAGTTGGCATGGCTGAAACTGGCTGAAAGGGGCTTCGACAAACCCAATCTCCGGAACGCCTATAATGCCTGGTTCGTGGAAAGCCCCCTGGGCCGGCTGATCGGTGGGACAACAGCTGTCATTATGGGAGGATCATTCAGCGATGTGGATGAAATCAATACAGATTACAGCTCTCAGGAGTATTATGCATACAACCGCCAGGCTGTAAGGAGTATCATAAATGATATGCAGGAAGAAAGCTCAAGAAATCACA
>DAIDJX010000215.1 GCA_027451165.1 Prolixibacteraceae bacterium
AAAAAAATCGCGGTGGCAGCCACGGATGAAGTACCGGAAGCATCTTCGGTGGAGAACAGGAAAGGATTGAAGATGATCGCTATCGGGATTTTATTCACCGGAACCATCATCGTAGTACTTGGTTTGATGGCTCCTGCCGGAAAACCCTTTGTTTTGGGTGTAGCTTTTATATTACTGCTGTTGGGTAGTCTTTTGTTTATTAAATCTCTCAGGTAGAGTAGTTTAAATTTCATGAAAAAAGAAATTGCATTCCCTGGAAAAAGGGAAAATGTCATTGTCATGCTCCAATCTGACCTCGTCGTTGTAGGCGGAGGGATGGCGGGAATCTGTACCGCCATCACCGCAGCCAGGAGGGGAATCAGGGTGGTGCTGGTACAGGACCGGCCGGTACTTGGCGGAAACGGATCCAGTGAAGTCAGGCTCTGGATTCTCGGGGCTACCTCACATATGGGGAATAACAACCGCTGGGCGCGGGAGGGTGGAGTCATTGATGAAATCCTGGTAGAAAATCTCTACCGGAATAAAGAAGGGAATCCTGTCATCTTCGATACCATTCTGCTGGAAAAGGTCAGGGAGGAAACCAACATCACCTTGCTGCTCAATACGATGGTATATGATCTGGAAAAGTCCGCGGAGGACACCATTTCTTCCGTAAAGGCTTTTTGCAGCCAGAATTCCACGGAATATGAACTGAGAGCCCCGCTGTTTTGCGATGCTTCCGGCGACGGGATTGTCGGTTTTAAAGCAGGAGCATCCTTCCGGATGGGCGCTGAATCAAAAATGGAATTCGGAGAAGGATTTGCACCCACTGAAAAATACGGTGAGCTTTTAGGGCATACGATCTATTTCTACAGCAAGGATGCCGGGAAGCCGGTGAAATATGTCGCCCCTTCCTATGCCTTGAAAGATATCCGGCAGATACCCCGGTTCAGAAGCATCAGCACAGGTGAACACGGATGCAAATTCTGGTGGTTCGAATACGGAGGCAGGCTGGATACCATCCTTCAGAGTGAAGAGATCAAATGGCAACTCTGGAGCGTGGTATACGGGGTATGGGATTACATTAAAAATTCGGGAAATTTCCCCGATGCGGAGAATCTTACCCTTGAATGGGTAGGAACCATCCCGGGCAAAAGGGAGAGCCGGCGTTTTGAAGGGCCTTATATGCTTAAGCAACAAGATATAGTCCATCAAATTCATTTTGATGATGCGGTTTCTTTTGGGGGATGGGCCATTGACCTTCATCCTGCCGATGGCGTGTTTTCGGAACTTCCCGGGTGCAACCAGTACCATTCAAAAGGAATATATTCCATCCCTTACCGCTGTTATATCAGCAAGGACATCAAAAATCTGTTCTTTGCCGGCCGTTTGATCAGTGCGACACATGTTGCCTTCGGTACCACCCGGGTAATGGCCACCTCCGGACATGGCGGACAGGTTGTCGGTATGGCGGCTTCGCTTTGCCATCAGATGAATTTACTGCCTGCGGATTTGACAGAACAGTCCCGGATCAGCATCCTGCAACAACAGCTGAACCTGACAGGACAGAGTATTCCCGGCGTGCCGCTAAATCAGCAGGATAACCTGGCTGCAAAAGCAAAGATACAAGCCTCTGGTACTTTTTCCCTGGATGGCCTCCCTTTCGACGGGGATTGGCATGACCTCAAATTTGCCGCAGGTCAGTTGTTGCCGTTAAAAAAAGAAATTGCCTACGGTTTTGAATTGATGGTTCAGGCAGCTGTTCCGACCCTGCTGGAGGCTGAACTGATGATCAGTTCAAAAGTATCCAATTATACCCCGGATGTATTGGTAGAAAAGCAGCAAATACCTCTCAGCGAAGGGATTCAGCAGGTGAGCCTCTCTTTTTCAAATATTTTACAGGAAGACCAGTACGGTTTTCTGATCTTCCGGAGAAATCCCGATGTCAAAATACGTTGCAGCCGGTCCAGGATAACCGGGATTGTTTCTGTGTTCAACAAGACCAATCCGGCCGTCAACAATTACGGGAAACAAACTCCGCCGCCGGAGAGCGGATTCGATGCTTTTGAATTCTGGTGTCCGGAGCGTCGTCCGGGTGGTCAGAACCTGGCCATGACCATTTCACCTTCTTTGAATGTTTTTGCCCCCTCAAATCTCATCAATGGATTTACACGTCCATACATTCAGGCCAATGCCTGGGTGGCTGACCTGAATGATCCCTGTCCGAAAATCAGTTTTACCTGGGAGGAACCCCGGAAAATCAGGTCAGTGATTCTGTTTTTTGATACGGACTTCGACCATCCGATGGAATCGTCCCAGATGGGACATCCGGAGGATGTCATCCCTTTCTGTGTCCGCAATTATAAAATCAGAGACCGCAGTGGTCATGTGCTGTTCGTGAAGGAAGACAACCATCAGACCATCAACCGGTGGATTCCGGAGACAGGATACACCACCAATTATCTGGAGATTGAATGTGAACATCCGGAGGAAAACATCCCTGCATCAATTTTTGAAATATATATCGATTAATTATGAAAAGGTAAAAACTATGAAAAAGGTCTTATTGTTCTTTGTTATTGTACTCACTTTCAGTGTCCTGCATGCACAGGAAAAGAGGGTGACCGGACGGGTGACCGATGATAAGTCGGAACCACTCCCGGGTGTGACTATAGTGGTTAAGGGTACCACTACCGGAACCATTACCGATGTGAATGGAAATTTTGTTATCGCCGTTCCTGCAGGTAAAAACATCCTCCAGCTTTCCTACATCGGTTTTGACAGCCAGGATGTGGATGTTAGTGCAACCAGTGTCGTTCAACTTCAGCTCAAATCATCCTCAATTGGTTTGAATGAGGTGGTGGCCGTTGGGTATGGTGTGCAGAAGAAGGTGAATCTTTCCGGGTCTATTGAGTCCCTGAAAGGGGACGCCATCGCCAAGAGAAGCACCGTTCAGACGTCACAGGCCTTACAGGGTATGGCTGCCGGTGTTACGGTAACTGCCAACAACGGCAAACCCGGGAAAGAGGGAACTTCCGTCAGGATCCGGGGTATTGGCACCATCAATGACAACAACCCGCTGGTTTTGATCGATGGGGTGGCCTCATCATTGGATGCCATTGATCCGAACGACATCGATAACATATCGATCCTGAAAGATGCGGCTTCAGCTTCCATCTATGGTTCGCGTGCTGCCAACGGTGTTATTCTGATTACCACCAAACGCGGTAAAGAAGATAAAGTAACTGTGACTTACAAAGGTTCGGTTGGTGTTTCAGTTCCTCTGGAAATTCCGAAGAATGCGACAGCCTGGGACTATATGACTTTGTATGATGAGGCTAATGGTAATGACCTGCGCAATGATGCGGGTGTTCCGGGAGGCTCCTTTTACGGAGCGGAAAAAATCAGTGCCTGGAAAAACGCTACCGACCGTGATGCCTACCCAAATTCAGATATGTTCAGGGAGACCTGGAGTAATCAGGCTTCACAAACACAACAATATCTTGGTTTCTCTCTGGGAAATGGTAAAATAAAATCAAACACTTCTGTCAACTATACATGGCAGGATGCCCATGTTCCGAATTCTGAATACAGTCGTTATGGAATTCGGTCCAACAACAGCTATTCCATGAACAAATACATTGAATTTGCTTTCGATTTGTCTGTCCGGAATACGGATGTAAAAGATGCAGCCGGCAGTACCCTGATTGAAGGTCTGATGCGACAACCAGCCATTTACCAGACCCGTTATTCGAACGGAATCTGGGGAACCAGTTATGCCGGAACACCCCATGCCATGCAATATATCTTTGACGGGTTGGTCATGCGGAAAGAGAACTGGCAGGAAACCATAGCAAAGATCAGCGCGGTGATCACTCCTTTCAGCGGATTGCGTTTAGACCTTTCCTATGCTCCGAAATTGTCCGGCGCAGTATTTAAAGACGTGAATAAAACAACTTACGTGTATGATTATAAAACCGGTCTCCCGATACTCGGACCGGTCGGGGCCTATCAAAGTTTCGCCTATATGGGGGAGACCAGGGAAAGAACAAGAGAAGATGACATTAACATCCTTTTGAATTATACCAAATCTTTCAATAAACATGATGTTGCAGCATTGGGCGGTTTTCAATACTTAACCAATACTTTCAACAGTTTGTATGCCTACAGGCAGGGTAACAACTTCCAGCAGTTTGAAGAGATCAACTCTTATGACCCTACCGGAATGACCAACAGCGGTTATACCAATGAATGGGCTTTGATGTCCTACTTTGGCCGTTTAAATTATGGGTTTTCAGGGAAATATCTTTTGGAAGCCAACGTCCGGTATGACGGATCTTCCCGTTTTGCCAACGGGTATAAATGGGGGCTTTTCCCTTCATTTTCAGCCGCGTGGCGTTTCTCTTCCGAATCATTCATGGAAGAATTCAAATGGCTGAGCAATGGTAAACTGCGTGCATCATGGGGTGATTTGGGTAATCAATCCGGGTTGGGATCCAATTATCCGTTTGCATTAACCATCGCTACCAACCAGTACACTGTATTCGGCGGAGTTCTGAATCCCGGATACGCCCCTGTAAACTATGCTTTGAATGACATTACCTGGGAGTCGACCAGAATGATCGATTTCGGAATTGATTTATCCTTCTTTAAAAGCAAACTGGATTTGACCTTTGACTGGTATAAGAAAGAGACACGCGATATTCTGCTGAATATTGCCATTCCGGGAGTAATGGGTTATGCCAATTCCCCCAAGCAGAATGCTGGTATGGTGGAAAACAAAGGTTGGGATTTGACCATTTCCCACAACAATACAATTGGAGATTTCTATTATAAGGTTACCGGGATTTTATCAGATGTACACAATGAAATCATCGATTTCGGAGGTCTGGCTCCACAGGTAAACGGGGTGCATGTCAGGCAGGTGGGTGATCCTATTGATGCTTTATATGGTTATGTGGCAGACGGCCTTTTCAGCTCTTTTACGGAAGCAAGGGCACATCCGGTTGCCCAGTTCGGAAAATTACAGGGTGGTGATATCCGGTATATCGATCAGCTGACAGTCGACAGCGGCGGTGACGGAGTCTTCGATGCAGCAGACAATAAAATTACAGGCTCTGACCGGGTAGTTCTGGGGAATCCTATTCCCCGCTATACTTATTCCATGGATTTGTATGGCGCATACAAAGGATTTGACCTTGCTGTATTTATCCAGGGCGTAGGTAAACGCGACGGATATGTCTCCGGATGGCTGGCTTATCCGTTTGCCAATGCCTCTACCGTTCTGGTCCAGCACCTGGATCGCTGGAGTGAAGCAAATCCCAATCCCGATGCTGCTTATCCACGTTTGTCAATCAATCAGCATTCGAACAATACCCAGGCTTCTTCATTCTGGCAGGTGAGTGCAGCTTATCTCCGGTTGAAAAATGTTCAGCTTGGATATTCCTTACCGGCTAATTTATTTAAAAACAAGGGTATTTCGGGAGTCCGTCTCTATGCCAATGGGACCAACATCTTCACGACCAGTAAAATGCCAATGGGAATGGATCCTGAATCACCAGAATCCGTTCAGAACAGCTATCCTCTGATTTCAACCTATACACTGGGGCTGGAAGTGAAATTTTAATGAATTCAATTACGGGAAATAAATGATAACAATATGAAAAAGAATATCTTATTTATCGTCTTCATGGTGCTGCTGCTGGTCACCGGATGTGACTCAGCGCTGGAGCGCTATCCGCTGGATGTGCCTTCCGCAGAGACCTTCTACACCAATGAAATTGAAATTCAGGGGGGTGTGAATGCTTGTTACTCCTTCCTGGTGTCAAGCAACAACGG
>DAIDJX010000216.1 GCA_027451165.1 Prolixibacteraceae bacterium
CAACATGGCAGGAGAAATTATCCGGGAGCCCATTGAAGATTTCGGGCTCAGCAAAAAAGGAAAATCCAACACTCTCTTTTCCAAGATCGGGATTGTCGGATGCGGCCTGGTCGGGCAAAACCTTGCGAGGGTAGCCGCTTACTATGGCATTGAAGTCATTTTTATTGAAGTCTCCCAGGAAAAGATTGATGAAGCTTTTGCAGGTATCAATAAAATGATGGATCACCGGATTCAACACTGGGGGTTGACCGAAAGTGAAAAACGGGCCCACCTCAGCAGAATCCAGGGGACGACAGATTATAACATGCTGAAGGATTGTGATTTTGTGGTGGAAGCCATCCGTGCAGTTGACCGGGGTATAAAAGTGAAGGAAAGAAAGGAAATCTTTAAAAAGATTGAAGCTGTTGTTGACCGGAACTGTATCATAGCCACCAACTCCACTACGGTGATCATTACCGAGCTGGCATCTGACCTCGAATTCAGGGACCGGTGTATCAGCATCCACTTTTTCGTAAACTCCCCGGAGGCAAGGATCATGGAGGTGACCAAAGGCCTGTATACTTCAGACGAATGTTACAACAAGGTTTGCAAATTTGTTAAACTGATCAACCGTACCATCGTTCCGGTAGAAGAATCCGCCGGACTGGTCAGCATCCGTATTTTTGTGGTGGCCCTCAATGAAGCCTGTGAGTTGCTCCTCGAAGGGGTTTCCAACCTGGAGGATATTGATACCACTATGAAAATTGGTTTCGGCATGAGGCAGGGTCTCTTTGAAGTAGCAGACAGGATCGGCCTTGACAAGGTGGTACGCTGGATGGAAAACATTTATGGTGAATTCGGCGATGTCAGGTATAAACCATCACCGTACATCAAGAAACTGGTCAGGGCTAAGCACATGGGCGTCACGACCGGACAGGGATTTTACCTTTACGATGAAAAGGGAGTAAAAATCCCGGTTAAACCCCGGGTATGCTAATCTAAAAAATTGTTTTTATGAAAGTATTGGTTCTTAACTGCGGAAGCAGTTCCATCAAATATCAGCTCTTTGATATGGATACCCGCACCGTAATCACTAAAGGGGGTATCGAAAAACTGGCCATGAAAGGCTCCTTCCTGAAACACGTCAGGCAGGATGGACAAGTAGTGCTTTTTGAAGGGGAAATCATTGACCATAAAATCGGCATTGAATATATCCTGGGCGTTTTAACAAGCCCGAAACATGGATGTCTTTCCAGCCTGAATGAAATCGATGCGGTTGGACACCGTGTGGTGCACGGAGGAGAAAAATTCAGCAGCAGTGTCTTTATTACCGATGAAGTAAAAGCGGTTCTGGAAGAGATGACCGTTCTGGCCCCGTTGCACAATCCACCCAATCTGAAAGGGATTTATGCCATGGAGGAACTGATTCCCGGCATTCCGCAGGTGGGGGTATTCGACACAGCCTTCCACCAGACCATGGAGCCCCATGCCTATATGTACGGAATTCCCTACATCCTCTATAAAAAGCACGCCATCCGCCGTTACGGTTTTCACGGAACCAGCCACAGGTATGTCAGCCAGAGGGTCTGTGAAGTGCTGGGCCGGGACATCAATAACCAGAAAATCATCACCTGCCACCTTGGGAACGGCGCCTCTATAGCAGCCGTTAAGCATGGCAAATCAGTGGACACCTCCATGGGATTTACCCCACTGGAAGGCCTTATTATGGGCACCCGTGCCGGAGATCTGGACATCGGTGCCGTGACCTTCATTATGGAAAAAGAAGAACTGGGATTGCGTTCCGCTAATTCGCTCTTTAACAAACACAGCGGTATGTTAGGACTAACGGGTGTTTCCTCCGATATGCGTGAAATTGAAAAAGCAGCAAACGAAGGTAATGAGCGGGCCAAGCTGGCGCTGAGCATTTACAGTTACCGTGTCAAGAAATATATCGGGTCATATGCTGCAGCAGCCATGGGAGGGCTCGATATCATTGTCTTCACCGGTGGAATAGGGGAGAATGACTGTCCAGTCAGGGAAGAGGCTCTTTCCGGTCTGGAATATATGGGTATCCAGCTGGATGTTGAAAAAAACAAGGGATTCCGTTCAGAAGGAGAAATCACCGTCCCCGGGTCAAAGGTGAAAGTGATGGTTATCCCAACCAACGAAGAACTGATGATCGCCGCGGATACGGAATCCATTATCAATAAAATGAAAAACATGTAGGGGCAGATGGCCATCTGCCCCTACTGCCCATACATGATGGAACCAAATATTATGATCCGAAAATTAGCCGAAATTTTGCCTGCATTACAAAACCGCCCGGTAAAACGACTGGTCGCGGTCAATGCAGTGGATGAACACACCCTCGATGCTGTGGAAGAAGCCGTAAAAGCCGGTTTCATCCAGGCTACCCTAACCGGCGATCCGGAGAAAATCGGGGCTACCTGCCGGAAAATGGGGATTGACCAGGGGATGTTTACCATCATTCCAGCCTATTCCGAAGAAGAGGCAGCCGTGAAGGGGATTGAGCTGGTTGCATCGGGTCAGGCCAATATTTTGATGAAGGGTTTGCTCAGCACTGATAAATACATGCGCGCCATACTGAACAAGGACATGGGACTGGTTTCTCCCAAAGCCATCCTCAGCCATGTCGCCGTCATGGAAAACAGCGAATATCACAAGTTGTTGATTGTTAGTGATGTGGCAATAATTCCCTATCCCGATCTCTCTCAGAAAATTATTCAGACCGGCTATCTTATCCGGGTTGCAGGGATGTTGGGTATCGACATACCGAAGGTGGCGCTGATTGCTGCCACAGAACAGGTGCTTGCCGCTATTCCAGCTTGTACTGATGCTGCCGTGATTTCCAAAATGGCTGAAAGGGGACAGATTCCCGGAGCGATTGTGGACGGTCCGCTGGCTTTTGATGTAGCCATTGACAAGGAATCTGCAGAGATCAAAAAGATCACCTCTCCCGTTGCCGGAGATGCTGATTGCCTGCTGTTTCCCAATATCGACTCGGGAAATGTCTTTTACAAGATGAACACCAAGATGTGCCACTCGGAACAGGCAGCCATTGTGATGGGGGCTAAGGTTCCGGTGGTGCTCTCCAGTCGTGGCGACACCATGCTGACTAAGTTTTATTCCATTGCACTGGCAGCTTTAATGGCCTAAATCGTTCTGAGTTATGGGTGATATTCTGATCCTTGCCATAAATCCGGGCTCCACCTCCACCAAGATGGCCGTTTATGAAGGGGAGAAATGCATCCTGACCAAAACCATCCGCCATTCTGTGGATGAAATCTCCAGGTACCGGAAAATTACCGACCAGTTTGATTTCAGGAAAGGACTGATCATTGATGTATTGGTGGAGGAGGGGATCAACGTCGATTCCATCAAGCATATTATCGGGCGGGGTGGGCTGACGTGGCCGCTGGAATCGGGTGTTTACCTGGTCAACAACCTTATGCTGGAACATGCACGGGAAGGTGTGATGGGGGAACACGCCAGCAACCTGGGGCCGCTGATTGCCGATTATATTGCAAACCAGATTCCGGCAGCCAGGGCATACATCGCCGATCCTGTGGTTACCGATGAACTGGAGCCCATCGCCCGTATTTCAGGGCACCCCCGCTTTCAGCGGCTTTCAATATTTCATGCCCTCAACCAGAAAGCTATTGCCCGCACCCATGCAAAAGTTACCGGCCGGAATTATGAAGATTTGAACCTGATTGTGACCCACCTGGGTGGAGGAATTTCTGTTGGCGCCCATCACAATGGCAGGGTCATCGATGTGAACAATGCCCTGAACGGGGAAGGTCCGTTCAGCCCCGAAAGAGCCGGAACATTGCCCGTTTTCCAACTGATCGATTTGTGTTTCAGCGGAAAGTTTTCCAAAGACCAAATCCAGCGGATGGTGGTTGGAGAAGGAGGGTATGTCGCTTATCTCGGCACCAACAACGCCCTTGAAGTGCAGCAGTCAGCCGAAAAGGAAGATCAAAAGGCAGCCTTCATCCAGGATGCCCTTGGCTACCAGGTGGCAAAGCTGATCGGGGAAATGGCGGTCGTACTCAATGGGGTAGTGGATGCAATATTGTTGACCGGCGGTCTGGCCTTCAACAAATACCTGGTCCACTACATTAAAAATAAAGTAGGATTCATCGCCCCGGTTTTTACCTATCCCGGGGAAGATGAACTGGAAGCGCTGGCCATGAATGCTTTACGCGTTGCCAAAGGTGAAGTGCAAGCCAAACATTACCAGGGACGCGAACCGTCCTGAGTCCCACGGGAGACGGACTTTCCAAAGTCCCCGGGAAACGGACTTTCCAAAGTCCGTTAATTCTTATATGCGGAAAAAGGATTCTCCGCATCCCGGTTTTTTATTTGAAGAACTTATTCTGGAAAATATTCACCGCAATAAAACCGAATATTCCCGTTGCCAGAATGAGCGCCAGATCCACCACATGCCCCATAAGTTTCCCTCTCTTTCTGATCAGAACAATTTGCACAATCACCAGTAATACACTTACGATCAGCCAAATAAATCCCTTGCTGAACGAAAAGTAGAAATTGTGGTAGTTGCTGTTGTCATCGCTGAGGCTCAGCTGAAAGGGAAACAAACCAGCAAACCAACGACCGATGTTAGTCTCAGACCGTACCGGCCAGGTTTCGTTGAATTCCGTGATTTTCCGGTATTCCTTATCCAGCACCACATCCCTGACAAATCCATTACCGCCAATGATCACATTGTAATGGAAAATATCCCCGTAAATCCGGAGTTCCTCCTTTTCCGGATGGAAATTACCCACCGGCAGTTTCACCAGTTCATACTCATCCTGGGTAAGAATATAGATATCTCCTTTATTGTCAAAAAGATAGGCATAGAATTTTTTGTCTTTAAAATCCACACAGGCAATGTGGCTAAAACGGATTTCACCTGGTAGTTCTGCTTTTTTGACAAAAGGTTCCCCTTTGATCATCTTCAGGTGAAAGAGCTGATGGTGGGAATCAAGGATAAAATACCCTTCATCGCATGATTTGCGGGTGGTGGGAATTCCTGCGACCATCAAAGCAGGAAATTCAAATCCCCGGTTGTAAAGGGCAGCAGAAAACTTCCGGCTTTTTTCTTCGGAAATCTGATTGCCTTTTGCGTTGATAAATTCCAGCCGCCAGGTGATCCTGAAAAAATCTTCCGGCATTTCAAGGTTGGCCCGGCCTGATTCCGATTCGAACAGGGGCCATAAACCCGGGTCAGGCGTATTGAGGTCGGTCGGCTGGTAATTGAAGAAAGTCCTATTCATATTGATTTCGTGGACATCCATAGCCACCCCGTTGATGGTATCTTTCATGGTACCTGAAATCATCAGCTGACGCATAAAGAAAAGGGGTAGTCTTTCCTCGTATTCTTCCCTTGTATAAGTGTTCCCGCGGGTATCTTCACGGACAATCTTATCCCCGGTGCGCTGGATCAGGAAATCATTTTCCACGCAACTATACAACACAATCGGTTTTCGGATAGGGGTGTCAAATGCCATCCACCACATTTGCGGAACAACGGCCGACAAGGCCAGCGTGGTTACCAGAACCAGGATATATCGACTTATTCTGATCATTTTACATTTCTCCTTTCCTGAAACGGTATCCTGAAAACAACAATGAGATGCTTAAAAGGGCGACCAAAATGGCCAACGGGACAAGCAGGGGAGCATAACTTCCCGATACACCCGCTTTCAGGAAGAAGGGCACGAAAGCGCCGGCAGCCACCAGATACAAAAACCGGTAAAGCCATACAGGTTCAAGGATAATCAGGGCCCCAAGAAAA
>DAIDJX010000217.1 GCA_027451165.1 Prolixibacteraceae bacterium
TCAGTTTTGAGCCAGGTATCACCTTGATGGAAAACTTTCCGTCCATTCCGGTTACGGAAAGAGAACCGTCGCTGTATACAGAAGCGCCCTCGACCGGATTTCCCTGATCATCCACAATGGTATTTGTCAGGGTGATCAACTTGTCCTTCTGTGCTGAAACCATTCCGGGAAGGAAAAGAATCAATGCACCCAGTACAGCAAGTATGATAAAATATTTCTTCTTCATTTTAGACATTTTTTTAGGTTACCGATATTCTTACCATCCCGGATTTTGTTTGAATCCTTCATACTGCACTGTATATTTTACCTGAATGGGTAACCAGTTGTGCTTCTTCTCGGCCACGCGTTTGACAACCAGTCTTTCCACCAGGTTGATGGGTTTTCCGTTTGTACCGCGGTCGAAATCAATGGCAGTTTTCTCCAGATAACGGGGATCCCCGTTCCTGTTCCACCGGCGAAGATCACAAAACCGTTGTCCTTCCATGGCCAGTTCCACTGCCCTTTCCCGCACGATTTCTTCAAAGAAGGCGGCATTGGTGGCGGTGAATTTGGCATCTATATTCGGAAGTTGCGCGCGGTTCCTGATTTTGTTGAGGGCATCTTCCGCTGTCATGGTATAGTTGGCAGCCGTGGCTTTAGGTGAACCTCCGGGACTGAACAGAACGGCTTCGGAATACATCAGATAGATGTCGGCAAGACGCAGGTAAGGTACATATGCCATCAGCTGCCCGGCAATGGATACCGTAAATGTGGGGCTCATCCCGTTGAATTTCTTGGTATAATAACCGGTTACGCTGGGCGGGTTGATCTGTGAACGATGGCGGCCGCCATTGTAAAGCTGGGCATATTTTTCCGTAGCACTGATGTTGGAAAAATTCTCTCCGTCGATGACCACTGTTTTATAGAAACGGGGTTCACGGCCTGTCCAGGGATCTGCGGGATTGTATTTGGAAGCGGGGTCATCGATGGGATAACCGTTGGCCATACCAAAGTACTTGGTATAATTGTGCGCAATTACATCTGCATTGCTTCCACTGTTCAACCCGAAGGAAGAAGGACAGGTGGCACCGATGGTGGAATTTCTGACACGGGTGCGGTCATAGATGGTAGGCATCATGATGCACTCTGTACCACCCGGCCGGAGGTTGCTCAACTTGAAGAAACAGTCGGTCCAAGTGGCCCAGGTCTGCAACTTATATTTTCCTGTCTGATCAGCCAATTTCAACAATTCTCCGAAAGCTTCTGCAGCTTGTTTGGCCAAGGCGGGATCATATTCATTTTTACCGGTGGCTTCTTCGTTGATCATCGGACTGGCGGCGTAAAGCAACGCTTTTCCCAGGTAGCCGAGCGCATGGAATTTGTTGATCCTGTCCATGTTGGAGCCAAGGGTTTTTTGTCCGGCGACTGTTTCATCCCAATGGTTGGGAAGGAGGTCAGCTGCGGCCCTGAAATCCTTGGCCATCAGTTTGGCTGTTTCCTGGAAATTCAACCTTTTAAATTCATCGGTGAACATATCTTCTGTGGGATCGAGCGCCCTGGTAATATAGGGCATTCCTCCCCAGTAACGGCAAATCTCAAAGTAGAACCAACCCCTGAAGAACAAGGCCTGCCCTTTGATGAGGTTCTTCTCTTCCGGTGTACCTTCAAAAAGACCTTCCTCTTCAATTTTCGCCAATGCAATATTGGCCTGACGGATGGCATACCAGGCATATTCCCAAATCCTCCGGTCACGGGTGGTATTGCTGGTCACATTGATGGACACCCCATAAAAATAGGTTTCGTTGCCCCAGTAATTCCCGTTGTCGAAGTTGTAGGGATAATTATTCAGTGTTTCGTCGGCAAACAGGTATTTGTTCCAGGCACCACCTTTATCAGGATCCATGATGCAATTGTACATCACTTCCACAAATCCCTGAAAACTGGTGAAATTGCCGAAAACATCCTTTTCGCTGATACTTGACTCAGGAGCCTTGTCCAGGTAATCTTCACACGAAGTGGTAAAAAGCATCAGGATCAGGAATACAATTCCCGCATTTATTTGATATCTAAACTTTTTCATAATTCTTCCTCCTAAAAAGTAAGTTCAATTCCCAGATTAATCTTTTTAACCGTAGGATAAGCTCCTTCCGTAGCGCTACCACCCGAATAGGTTTGCTCCCTGTCATCGGGCAGTTTGGACCAGAACAGCAGGTTGTTCCCGTTCAGAAATAGTCTCAGGTTGTCAAAACCGGCTTTTTTTGCCCAGGGCAGATCCCTGAAAGAGTAAGCAACTTCAACCATCCTGAGCCTGAGATAAGAAGCATCATAAATGAAATAATCACCCACATTTTCTGCCTGTGTTTTCCACCTTGGCAGGAAGGATGTGGCGTCGGGGTTGTCTTTTGACCAGTAATCCCTGACATGAGAGAACAGAATATCAATGTCATTCGCATAGTTGTTGAACTGGATACTCCGGTTGGCGTTGTTAACGCCATAAAACTGAACTACCCAGGTCAGGTCTTTAAAATTACCTCCGATCGACCAGGATGCAGTGTTCTGCGGAATTTCAGAATAACCGACCGGTGGCGTGTCTTCGCTGCTTTTAATAATTCCGTCGCCGTTGAAATCAAGGAGGTCATAGTACCCGGGCAGTTTCTGCAAGTCGTTCGATTCTGTAGGAACACTGGCAAATACTTCATCCCAGTTGTCATAAAACTCGGTCTTCACCAAACTTCTGATTTGACCAATGGGGTATCCCATGGCCTTCAGGTAATTGAATTGTAACCTGGGATCATCTTTGTTGATGATTTTATTTTCATTATGGGTGATGGCCAGGGTAGTCCACAGGCCAACATTGCTGTTGATTTTTTTATCCATACCCATTTCAATTTCGAATCCTTTGGATTTTACCTGACCCAGGTTAGCACTGGGTGGTGTTGCCCCAAAAAAGGCCGGAACACTTCTTTCACCTCCGGAAAGCAGAATATTGTTTCTGTCTTCCCAGAAATAGTCAAAATTAAGATGGAAAAGGTTTTTCATCATCCCGAACTCCAACCCGATGTTGTTTTTAACGGCAGTTTCCCAATGTATATTGGGATTGCCAACCACCGATTGCCTGTACATATAATAAGGACTTAATCCGTTGGAGGACTGGTTAAGACCGGCACGGCCGCCATAGGCAAACTGTGATTCATACAGCCAGCGGCTTCCGCTGATGTTGTCATCCCCGATCTTACCCAGACTATACCTGATTTTCAGGCGATCAACCCACGAGGCTTTGAAGAATTCTTCATTGGAAAGATACCAGCCGATAGCAACAGATGGGAAGAAGTCAAAGCGGTAATCAGGACCAAATTGTTCAGAACCGTTATAGGCGCCGTTCACTTCGAGCATATATTTTGAAGCATAATCATAGGTGGTACGGAAAACCCAGTCTTCCCGGTATTTTTTGAACATGCTGCCGGAAGCGTTTTCCTCCCTTTTGAACAGACCCATTGCGGTGGTATTGTGATCACCAAAGGTGCGGGCCCAGTTCATCTGGAACTGGTACATCATTCTCCGGTCAACAGGAATACCACTGGAGAAATTTGCGCCTTCTCCCACTGTTTCCTCACGAATGGTCCATGGCCGGAGTACCCAGTTGTATTCATCTTCACTGACGGGCAGTAAGACGGTATATTCACTGGGATCCTGATCCGGACCGGTATATTTCATGGGGTAGATCTGCTTGTATTCGATGTTGGTAGCCGCTTCATTGGCCCTTCCATGGTTATTTACATCATAGATACCACCTTCTGAACGGATGCTGTTGTCGTAAAAGAGGGTTGCCTTTGCATTCAAACCTTTGGTGATGAACGAAAGATCCTGCTCCAGTGCAAAGTCGGCATTCAGCTGGGTGGTGCGGGTTTGGCGTACTCCAATGTTATACACAATGGCAAGCGGGTTCACCGTATTGTTTCCCCCTTCCTGGTAGGTACCCCAACGTCCGTCGGAATACATTGGCAGGTAAAGGTTGGGAGCAAGTCCGTAAGTGGCCCTCCACATCCAGGCATCAGCCCGGCTGGTACTGCCCTCATTGTTGTAATTGGTGTTCTTCTGGCTGAAATAACCGGCCAGACTCAGTTTGAATTTTGTGGTACTGGTCAGCTTGATGTCAATGTTACTCCGGAAATTAAACCTGTCGAAGTTGTAATTTGCATCGTATCCCTTCCTGTTGTCATAGTCGGTAAAAAGGTCACCTTCATGAAGATAGGCCAGAGAACCAAAGTACTGTACCGCATTGCTACCCCCCTGGGCGCTCAGCGTAGCCCGGTGAGACAGGCCCATGGTCTTGAACATTTCATCTTCCCAGTCTACGTTGGGATAAATCTCCGCATATTCAGCCGTTTGCGGTTTTTTATAGCGGAGTACAATGTCGTAGGGAACATACGCTGACCAGGATGGCTGGTTAAGGACACCCTCTCTCTCGATGATTTCATTTTTGGCCATCATCGCTTCATAGGAATCCAGTTTCTGGGGTTGCCGCGAAAGCATGGATCCGGAAACAGTGTAGTTGAAATTCAACTTGGTTTTACCGTCAAAACCCCTTTTTGTGGTAATAAGGATAACACCATTGGCACCTTTTACCCCGAAGACGGCAGTAGCAGAGGCGTCTTTCAACACGGAAATACTGGCCACCTCATTCACATCCACATTATTCATGTTCCTTTCCACACCGTCGACCAGCACAAGCGGCTGACCGCCATTCCAGGTACTCTGGCCACGGATGAAAATGTTGGTGGCGCTGCTACCGGTAATGATACCACCTGGCTCACCGGAAGTGGTCAGGGCAACCACACCGGGAAGCTGTCCGGCCAAAGCCTGACGTAGGTCAGTCACATTTCCGGTCCTTTTGAGTTCTTCATCAGTTGCCTGTGCAATTGAACCCACTACACTTTCCTTTTTCTGAACGCCATACCCAACGGCAATGACCTCCCCAAGTTCAGTGGTAAGTTCCTTCATAATAATGGTTACACTGTTTTTTCCTGCAATAGCCACTTCCTGTGGTTCCATTCCGATGAAGGAAAACTGAAGTGTTTCAGTACCCGACGGAATAGATAAGGAAAAACTGCCGTCTGCCCCGGTAATGGTACCGGTCGTAGTCCCTTTGGCAACAATTGTTACACCCGGGAGAGGAAATCCGGTTGTGTCTGTTACTTTTCCACCGACAACCCTGGTCTGGGCAAATGCCCCGAAGTCGAGCACCAGCAAAAAGTAGCACAGCATAGCAATCCGGGTCGCCCACTTGAGAACTGTGTTTTTACTTTTCATTTATACTTGATTTAGAAATAGATAATTTTTTCAATATTGATCATCTTTAAGAAAAAAGCCGTTGAAATAAAAAAATACTGGATCAGCGTCAGGCAGGTCAGATTTTTAACCTGGAAGGACAAAGGAAGAGGGAAATTAAAACAAAACCGACAGATTAATATCATAGGATGGCCTGCTTATTTTGAAAAAATTTCAGCGGCTAAGATATATAAAACCTCTGAAAGGAGATACCCCCAGGCAGACAATTGTGAAAAAAAGTGAAAATTTTGGATGGATTTCGGATACTTTTAGTTTGGATGCAAATTGTATGTATCACATATTCAATACATTAAATTTTATCTTGATTAAGTGGTATTGATTCATAAGTCCTGGCAGCAAGTGAAAGAATCGACTTTTAGTCCCATGTTTCCCAAAACACTAATTATAGTATCTTACACACCTGACACTTAATCCATTGCCTTTATGCTCCTCTCCTTT
>DAIDJX010000218.1 GCA_027451165.1 Prolixibacteraceae bacterium
GTACTCCATATATCTCCGCTCCATTTCCGCAAAACGCTCACCGGTTATCTCAGGCAATTGTTTTTCGATGTTCTTTCTTTTTACGGAATAGAGCCGGTTGATTTTTTCCACGCCGTAAGTGTCGAACAGCCAACTGACCAGGCAGCCGATCTGGGGATAAAAGGCCCTTGGCGGGATGGAGTCGTTGTACAGTAATTCAGAAGGGGTAAGCAAACGGCCTCTCAACTTCATTCTGGCTACCGTGGAGTCGTTCCTCTGCCGGAACATCCGGTTGTTCTCGATTCTGGAGCCATAGTTGCCATCCAGGGCATTGGCATAGCCTTCACCGAAGAAACTGGTGGTGATGTTGCCCAATGTGTTCAGGGTGACGATGTGCACCATTTCGTGCACGCCCACATATTCCTCCCGGTTCCGGAGGGTATTGAAAACAGGTTGGGCATAAAAGGTGAAAAAGAGCTGCCGGCCGTTCATACTGGCAAATCCTCCCCCGTTGGTCCCGATTTTCTCTTTGGCTTCGTCGTAGTTGTACAGGAAAATTTCAACCGGACCGTTAAAATTGGTCTTCAGTTTTTGATTTACATAGTCAATAACCTCTTCCTGTTCAGAAATGATCTGTTTTATTACCAATGAGTCGGGCGACGGGGTTTTGGAATGGTTTAAAGGACGTGTATGGAGGGTTAATCTGTTCCCCTTAGTCGTCACCCACGGGCCGGATTTATCGGCTTTCCAGGAAATCAGCGCCAAAACCAGGAAAAATCCGGAAAATGTCTTGATGAGATTAATCATATTGTCCATTTATAAGTTATTATTGTTGGAAGGATGTTGTTCTTTTTCTTCAACAACGAACTCCAGAAGGTCCCCCGGCTGGCAGTCCAGGGCTTTACAAATGGCGTCGAGGGTGCTGAAGCGGATGGCTTTTGCCTTTCCGGTTTTCAGGATAGAAAGATTGGATAGGGTCAGATCAACCCTTTCAGAAAGCTCATTCAGGGAAATTTTCCGCCTGGCCATCATTACATCCAGGTTTACAACAATGGGCATAGCTTAAACCGTTAATTCGTTTTCATTCTGGATTTCAACCCCTTTCGTAAAAATGACCGCAATGATGTAGATGACTGCCGCCATTAAAATATAGGCCTGACTGTCGGCCCAGAACTGGTTCAGGATGTTGGTGTCAAATCCGTGTTGTTGAAGGTTAAGGGACGTTTCCCGGGCAAGATAACTCAGAATTCCTATGGACAGGGTAAAGTAGCTGATCTGGGTAATCTTTTTCGAAACATATGCGCTGAAGGGAGAGCTCAGATTCAGTTTTGTGGCCAGCAGGATGACGAAATAGAACATGATGGCCTTTAAGAATGCGATGACCAGTATAAAACTGTACATCCCGAAATAGGCCCATTGACTCCGGTGATACATCGCACTTAAGTCCAGTTTCTGATATAAATGGTGCACCACTTCAGGTTTGAAGAGGCTGTAAATAAAATTGACCAATAAAGCCGAGGCTTCAATACTCAAGCCGACGAAGATGATCCAGGCAAAAACCTGCAAGACTATAAATACAAAGTTGTTTCTTTTTGTCATTGTAGCTCTTGATTAAAATTACACGACAAAAATAATAAATAATTATCGAAAAACAATAAATATATTTCAAATATCAAAAAATATGAGGCAAGACAGATGAAGGGCTGTTTGCAGGGAATTACTTCTCTATCGGACTGATACTTTTCATTATGTTTAAAAACTGCTGGCCTTCCGGACCGGTTGTTTTCTCACCACCTCCGAAATTAATAATCATAAAAAAATTAAAATCGTTGTGTTTCGGATCGCTGAGCAGCATTATGGCGGCTTCATTTGCGTAGGTTTCCAATTCCGTTAGTGTGGAAACATAAAGGTATCCGTTTTGGGAAGTTCCTGATTGAAAATTCACATCTTCGGGGATTTCACCCTGCACTCCCAGCTTTTTATGTGGCCGCCCGGCCCCGCTTCCCCCTGATAACCAGATGCCTGTCATCCCGACCCCGCTTCAGGCGGGGAGGGATCTACTGAACGTAAGGAAGGGGTCAAAATGTAGTTAATGACAATGTGGTCTGTTGTGGTATATACAATGGTCTAATCATTGGGTTGGTATGGCCTATTATGGGGGACGATGGTTCGCACTAAAGCGGCGGCATTTCAAACCGCGGTGAAGGGTCTTATGGGTCGCCCTTTCCTGTAAATATTGACACGCCGATGGCGCTGTACGTGCGGCAAATGATTATTTGGTACTCTAAATTTCAATCAACAGCTTATCAATGCACCCAGTTCCCTTCTCTTCCGGATAACCCATCGGATTGCAGATGACCCTGGTCCGGCCGATTAAATAATCGGCTGCCGTGTGGATATGGCCATGGATCCACAAATCAGGTTGGGTTGATGTGATGAGATCTTCCAGGTCGGAAGCAAAAGCCGCGGATACCATATGTTTCTGGAAGCGTTCAGGAACAGATTTCCGGCTGGGCGCATGGTGGGTGACCACCACGTTTTTCTTTGTATTGCTCTCCTGCAAGCTCTTCTCCAGCCAGCGCAGGCTGACTTTGTGCTGGGCCAGGGTATCGGCGGGACGCAGACGGGAATAAGTGGGGTCTTTCCGGATCAGCCGGTAATCATTCATACTTTGCTGGCTTTCCCATTCCGCCACTTCTGCATTTCCGAATAATTCAAAATCGGTCCACAAGGTTGCCCCGTGAAAGGTGATCGCTCCCATCCGTTTCGATGCATTTTCCAGAAGGGTGATGTTGGTCTTGCTGGTCAGCGTTTTCAGTCTGGTCAGTAACCCGGGATATGTATTCCGGTAGTATTCGTGATTACCCATAATATAAATAACCGGAACATGACTGAAATGCTCCGTCATCCACTTCACCCCCGATTCACCCAGGTGGATATCCCCGGCAAAGACGACGACATCGGTGTCCGCGGCCGGAATCTCCCGGATACCAAATTCCAGGTGAATATCACTTAAAATCTGTATTTTCATGGTTTCGGTGGCTTTTGCCCGGTTGGTTAGCGGTGCTGGCCAAACGGATGTATTTTTTAAACCTTTGTCGGAATGTGGTTATTTTTTCAGATTTCTTTCATAAAGGGTGACCCATTCTTTGACACTCATTTTTCTCATCAGTTCTCCAATGAGTTCAAAGGGAATATCAGCCGGTTTCTTAAACCGGACACAGCTTTTCCCCATATCCAGTTTGTGTTTGCAGTGTTTTGGATATTCCGAAATGAACCATTCCAACAGTTTATGGTCGGAATACAATCCCATATGGTAGAAATTAATCGAATTCTTCTGAGACGCAATGGCGGCGAAGGGCAGGGGCTCTGCAGGTTTGCAGTGGTAGCCGGCGGGATAAAACGAATGGGGAACAACATAACCCAACATTCCATAACTCATGGCCGCTTCAAATCCTTCCGGAAGATTCTTTACGATGACTTCGTGGAGTTTGTTGAAGGGTTCCACCCTCTCTTCGGGAAGGTTACTCAGTATTTCGTCTACCGTATTGCCTGCTGCATTCATTTTTTATTGAGATTAACGCTGTTGGTCAAATAATATCACATTTACATCGGGATATGACAACATAAGGGAAAAAGACGAATCCATCCCTTGAATAAACAAGTTGGCAGTGGCCTGAAAAACGTAAGGCTCACATGATATAACTCCACCATTCACCATCGTCTGTTCTGTCAGTAACCAAATATCCGTCTAAGTTAGGATAATTTTATATAAACATGCAAGCCTTCCTGACCACAGCGGCGGTATTCTAACTAACGTCGCGTTAGCTGGAGAAATCAATTTCTCATAAAAGGGCGGACTTCAAACAGTGGTGCTGGGGGTTCGGGGTCGCCCATTTCTATAAATATTGACGCACCGATGGCGCTGACGGAATCCCTGGCGTAAAAGCCCATGGACCTATCCAGGTCCGTGACTGCTAAATTTATGAATACCTGCTTCATGTTTTTGTTATGTACCTGTTGACATAAGAACAAAGCACACAGAGGAATGGTTCAAGTGCAAACATTAATCTTTAATGCACCTGACCGAAAAGCCGTATCCTTTATAAAAGGCATCACGGTATATGAAGCTGCCGGAAGAATGCAGATTCCTGCACCATGCGGTTTCTATGTCATTCGGAGTAGAAGTCCACCAGTACCCCCAACTTTTCCACCAGTGTTGGTCGTCTTCGATGCCCCGGAAATCCCCGTTCCGGTCCCTGCAGCACCCCGGAAGGGCAGAAAAGCGGCTTTGGTTGGTGCCGCCCGGTTCTTCCCATTCCTTCTTGCTTTTCAGCCTGTTCCCGGCCAATTCCCTTCCCCCGAGGGCCTCCACCAGTAGTTCCCATTCCCTGTCGGAAGCAATGTGCCACCCTTCGGGAGCCAGTCCGCGTGGATCGTTCACGGCATACCAGTTGTAAAGTTTTCCAAACCTCCTTCCAATCCACTGCATGTGTTCAAAAAAGCAGCAGGCGGGCAGTCCCTGCTCTGCGGCAGCTGCCCACTCTTCTTTGGAAATAACGAGGCGAACGGGGTCCCCGTTCCGGAAGGTCCGTACATTAAGGTTTGCGGCCATCCACTGCTGCGTGCCAATGACCACCTGTTTTATCTCTTTCCTGTTCACAAGGCATTTGAAGACGTGTTCCCAAATGTACGGAATAATTCAAATGCCGCGGCAAAGGGGGTTATTTTACAGGTCGTTGCCTTTTTTGCCGGTAAACCAGACTTCACTGGCGCGCTCCAGGCGGACAAAGCCTTCACTGTTTCCCCCCCAGGTTCAGGTGCACCAGGGGAATAACTTCCCGTTTTTCAGGTGGCAGAGGAGCTATTTATTGTTGTTCATATACTTCTTTTCCAGCAGTAGCCTGACGAGGTAAAAATCACCTTCTCCCAGTTGGGTAGAAAAAATAGAGCCCATAGTCAGGCCGGAATGGTAAATGTTTCCCGACGCATCCATGGTCACCGCTTTCCCGGAGGCATCGGACTGCCTGAAATCGGCATCAAAGTTTTTTTCCCACAGAACATCTCCGGAAGTTGTATACATGCGGATAAAAGCCTGAGCCGGCGGAAGGTTCAGCACACCGCTCACCAGCAGGTGATCCGTTGCTTTTTCGTTGAGGGCGATGGCCCGGATCCCGTCATTTTTTGCGGTCCCGGATTGCCTGTTCCACAGCATTGTACCGTCCTTTCCGATTTTCAGCAGGAAACAGTCTCCTTCCCCGGTTTGCGGACCACCGAAATTCCCGGAGGTACTGCCCCCGACGTAGAGGTTCCCGGATTTGTCGGCTTGCACAGCCATTGGGATGTCGAAACCTTCACTGCCAAACTGATTGGCGCCCAGTTGTTTCCCTTCCTCTGTCCAGGTCATCGTAAAGCCGTCGATGAACCCTTTGTTGGAAGCTGCCAGGTTGCCCCGGGTCGTTCCGCAAACGCTGATCCGGCCCCTTTGGGTCGCCCGTTATGGCGTTGCTCCAATCGTCGTCTGGAGATCCGAACTGGCGGACAAAGAGGAGTTTACCCTTGCCATCCAGTTTCATGATAAAGCCGTCGGATTGGCCAAAGGAGCTTTGGCCCAGTTTCCCTTTGGTGAATCCCGTCAGGTACACATACCCATTACCGTCGGCATATACCCCTTTCCCGGTATCGGTGCTGTCGGTACCGAACTGGTAAAACCATTCAGGCTTTCCTTCCGGACTGAATTTCGCAAGGAATACATCTTCGGCACCCTGGTTTAA
>DAIDJX010000219.1 GCA_027451165.1 Prolixibacteraceae bacterium
TCCCTGCCCAAAATATCCAGCACTTCTTCTTTGGTTAGAGTGGGCGTATTTTGGGAGGTCATTTTTTTGAGCACAGCCCTACCAACTTTTTGTGCCTCTTTTTTACTGAGGAAGGGTTGTTCCCCTTCGAGGGAAGGAATAAATTCCTGGTGGATATACACTTTCCCGTCTGCCAGGATTTCATAGCCCCAGTTTCCTGATGCTGATTTAAAGGTTTCCAGGGAGATTACCACTTTCTTTTCATGGTCAGACCTGCTATGATCCCCTTTGGAAGGATCATGGCAGGCCTGTAAAAAAATGGTAATAATAAGTAAGGATATGAAGGACCGGAAATTAATTCTCCGAATCATATTCTTCGGTTGGATTTAATCTCCAGATATCATCCAGGTAGTAACTGTTGCTTCTTCCGGAAGTTACATAACCGTAATTGCCAATTCCGAATCCAACTGCCTCTGTGCGAATCGTGCCTTCAAAATCGGTTAAATTTTTCCACAGATCGGTGGCAGAATCATATTCCCAGAGGGTACTCAGGAGGGAACTACTGCTGCCTGTTGTCAGATAAGCCTTGCTGCCAATGGAGAAAGCAACGGCGCTGATCCGGGCAATCCCCGTATATTCGTCATCGAAATTCTCGTCGGTAGCATCGTTAATTGCCCGTTTTTTGGTCCATTCTCCGGTAGCAGGATCGTACATGTACAAATCGGTGAGGTAGGCGCCATTATCCAGGCCTGATACAACATAACCCTTGCCATTGATGACGAAAGAAGTGGCATCTCTGCGTTTTTGCCCGCCAATACTGATGATTTTCGTCCAGGTATTGTTGGCAGGATTGTATTCATAAAAATCCTTCTGGCTGTTCCCATCAAAACCGGTACCCAGGTAGCCCCTGGAGTCGGTTCCGAACCCGGTGGCGGCATATCTTGCGGTTCCTGCGAAATCTGCTTTTCTCGTCCAGGTATTATTGGCGGGATTATATTCATAAAAATCGTTCAGTTTGTTGTCACCGTCATAACCGGTTCCGGCATATCCCTTGGAGCCAATTGCAAAAGCAGTAGCGCCGTTACGGGCAACACCGGGAAAATCTGCTTTCTGAATCCAATAGCCTTTATCCGTGTTATACTCCCAGAAATCTTTCAGACGATCAGTTCCGTCATATCCTGTTCCCAGGTAGCCACTGGTGCCTATGGCAAAACCAAAGGCATCACTCCGGGGGGTACCATCAAAATCGGACATCCTGGTCCAGTTACCCATCGTCACTTCATCTTCATCATTATTGCAGGAAGTAAACAGTATTCCAACCACTGCAACAGCTGACAACAGCATCCACCAAATCTTCTTTTTCTGACTTTCCATATTCTTTAAATGTTAATAACTTTGCGAGGACTTGCCTCTTTGGAGGTACAAACCTAACAGTCGAAAGGTATCTTAAAAAGCAAAATAGACCAAATGCCTTAAAATAACATACGAAACGACAAAAAATATATATATCCATATATTATTAGGGATTATTCGGGGTTTTTTGTGTTAAGAAACTTTAATAACGGTGGTGATTGTGGAATTATAGTAAAAAAAGACGGGTTGGTATATTTTTTTTTCAGCAGCGGGTGATATTCTATTGCTTTGAGCCTGAAAAATGATGTTCGGAACACATGTGGAAAACAATAAGTTTGTTGATGTTAGCTTCCCTTTGCTTTTCATGTGGCTTTGAAAGCGACATGGAATCTCTTTCTATAGGTAATGATTTTCTCAGTTCAAGGTCTACCCTTTCAGTGGTGGATAGTTTTACGGTCAGCATGTCTACCGTAATGATTGATTCTCTGACTACCTCCGGAGATAAGCTGCTTTGGAGCGGCAGCTATCAGGATCCTGAGTTGGGAAAGATCTCTTCGACAGGATATTACGAGTTGGGAGTACCAGATAATCCTGATATTCAGGAGAAGGATGTGTATGATTCATTGCTGCTGGTCATGAACCTTTCAACAGGCTGGTATGGAGACACAACCGTCTATCAGTCCTTGCAGGTACACCGGGTAACCCAGGAGTTGGAGGGCGATGAAAGCAATAATTTCTGGAATCGTACCCGGTTGACTTATGAGCCGAATCCCCTCGGGACAGTGAGGTTCCGGCCAAAACCCGGTCTGAAGAGCAAAGTAACCGTTCGCTTATCCGATGCGCTGGGGCAAAAGCTTTTTGACCTGGTGAAGGCAGATGATGAGAGTGTGGCAACCTTTGAAAAATTCAGGGAATTCTTTAAAGGACTCGCTTTAGTCCCCGGAGATCAATCAAGCGCTATCCTTTCCTTCCCCTGCGATTCTTCCATGAAAGTAGCCTTGTATTCCCACCGGAAAGGCCTTGAACAGGAAGATTTTGTGAATTATTTTCCTGTGGGTTCCACCTCTACCTTCTTTAATAATTTCACTGCCGACCGGACAGGTACGCCCATTGCCGCCATTGCCCGGCAAATAGATGAGGTGCCTTCTACGCAGAGCAATAATAAAACTTATGTACAGTCGGGTATCGGACTGGTCACCCGCATTGATTTCCCTACCATGCAACAGCTGAATGAGATGGACAGGAAATTTATCCTGCTGAAAGCCGAACTTGTCTTGTCACCGCTTCCGGGAAGCTATAAGCAGATTCAGTTGCCTTCAGAACTGGTGCTTTACCATACCGACAAATCGAACCGGATGGTCAGTGAAATCGTGGGCGATCAGAATGCTACCCTCGCTGCTGACCTGGTGGTTGATAAAATCTTTAATGAGGCAACAACTTACACTTTTGACATCACTGATTTTCTGTCTACAGAAATATCGGATAGTTTTTTTGACACCTCTCATGGATTGCTGATCGGAGAACCCAGTGCATCCTTGGGCGCTTCCCTGAACCGGGTGGTTTTCAGCAGTAATAAGAATAATGCCTGGCGACCGGTTGTCAGGTTGTACTTCATGCATTATAATCTGTAAAACAACATGCGTCTTTTTGCACGGGCTTTTTTATTGTTGATTCTGGTTGTGCCGGGAATCCTGAGTGGACAGAACACCATGTCGCCCTATTCCATTTTCGGGCCAGGAGAATTGCAACCCAAAGGGTTTGGGAGAACAGCAGGTATGGGTCACGCAGGGATTGCCCTGCCGTCGGATTCCCGCCTGAATAACCTGAACCCTGCTTCCTATACCGGTATTGACTCCCTGCATTTTATCCTGGAAATTGGGGTAAATGGCAAATATTCCGGCTTTAAGTCACAGGGAAACACACTATCCGGGTTTAATGCCAATCTGGCATACCTGGCCATGGGATTCCGCATTACCAACTGGTGGGCCAATTCCATTGGAATTTCACCCTTCAGCCACGTCGGATACGATATCACCTCTCTGAAATACGTACAGGGAAGCGACCTGAGATACAGTGTTCAGTATAAAGGATCTGGTGGAATTACACTGGCATACTGGACAAACTCATGGCATCTTACCAAAAATCTTTCCGTAGGTCTTAATACTTCCTATATTTTCGGACCCTTAACGCAGGAAGAATATGTGTCGCAGTCTGAACTTTCTGCAGCCTATATTCTGACCAGGAATGACTATTTTAAAACTGTTTATCTTGACTATGGTGCCCTGTATCAGTTTAAGATAAAGAAACTGGATGTGGCATTGGGCGCTGTTTACGCCCAATCCCAGAACCTGATCTCAGGCTTCAGCTCTACCCTGCAGAATTCCAGTCTGTCGACTATGGACTCCCAGGAAGGTAAGCAAAGCAAAAGGAAACTGCCTGAAACCCTTGGCGGGGGCTTGTCATTTGGAAATGACCGCTTTACCGCTGCCCTCGATTATAAAGTACAAAAATGGGCAGGTCTTAGCTATCCCACCATGAAGGGTGTATTCCGTGATGCCCATAACTATTCGGCAGGTATTGACGTGAGACCCTGGAGATCGAGAGTGGCCAATAAGTTTTTCCAAAACTGGAACTATAGAACCGGTTTCCATTATTATTCCACTTATCTAAAAATCAATGAACAACCCATCAATGGCTATGGGCTGACCCTGGGTATCGGAATTCCGCTCAGAAACCAGTTTTCACAGATCAACTTTTCGGTGGAAGCTGGAAAACAGGGTACCACCAATTCCGGGATGATCAGGGAACGCTACATCATGGGGCACCTGAATTTTACCGTCAATGAGCTGTGGTTCATCGGTAAAACCTTCTATTAACAGACCATCCCGGAAATCCCTTAAAACCTTACCCCGCCCCTTCCGCCTGCTGATGGAGAGAGGTGGGGTACCCGATAACAGACAAAGTGCGGCAAAAGCCAATTCTCATTCCCGCATGGTGTCCTGTTTCAGGGTAAAACTCAAATAGTCCTTTTCTCTAACTTTGAAAGAAAGTTGCTCTTGTAACTTTCTCCGATCGGGATGTAGTTTTCTCCGATGATCACCTGTGCCTTGTTGATAGAGGTTATGTATTTCAGGGAAATAATAAAGGATTTGTGAATCCGGATAAACCGGTTGGGCGGCAGTGCCTGTTGTATTTTTTTCAGGGAGTTGTGCGTCACCACCGGCTTCTTGTTGTCGAAGGTGAAAATCTTGACATAATCTTTAAGCCCTTCCACAAAAAGAATATCTTCAAAATTGATTTTCAGCGTATTGTAATCTGATTTCACCAGAATATATTCCAGCTGTTTTTCGGAGTTAGATTCCTCCAGATCCTGCCTGACATTCTTCAGCTTCTTAAAAGTGTACAATTCATTGGCTTTTTGAACAGATCTGAAAAAGCGCTCAAAGGTGATCGGTTTCAGCAGGTAATCTACCGCATTCAGATCATATGCTTCTGCTGCATACTTTGGATCGCCTGAAGTAAAAATAACCAATGGTTTGGAAATCAGGTTTTTAATGAAGCTGATTCCGGAGATAGGCATCAACTGTGTGTCGATAAACACCAGGTCGATGGATAGGTTCTGCAACGCTTCAAGGCCCTCATATACCGAATAGCAATTGGCTTTCAGTTTCAGGTGGGGATCCTGGTTGATGTATTCCGTCATCAGCTTCTGATTGGCGGGATTTTCGTCGATTACGATACAATTCATCTGGGTGTACACCGGTATTTTTATGTTAATGGGGAATGGATACCACACCCCGGATCCTATTTATCGTTAAATAATTGAAATTCGGAAGAAAAATAGCGCTTGTTATCTAATATCTCCTACTTTTAGAATACAAAAATAACAAAAAAGAAAGTTGCACGATGATGAATAAAAAACCGATGCTTTTGATGGCCGGTATGGCCATCGTTGCTTTACTCTCAGCCCAGACTCCCGGCGAGATGGGTTTACAGTCCATAACCACTGACCTGGTACGTGGACAGTTGGAATTTCTGGCGTCCGACCTTCTCGAAGGAAGGGAAACCGGTACCCGGGGGGAATACCTGGCGGCAGATTACATTGCTTCTGTTTTCCGCATGAATGGCATAAAGCCCTTTGTGGAACCGGATTACCTGAGGTCATCGGGAGGACCTTCCCGAAGGGGGGGAGCCCCGGGTTTGTATGTTCCTGCGCGGACTTACTTCCAGACCATGAACATGGTGGAATTTGGTCCGGGTGACGTTCAGGAGTTGTCTGTTATTTCCCGCAGCGCTTCCGGGGAGAGTTCCGTGGATT
>DAIDJX010000220.1 GCA_027451165.1 Prolixibacteraceae bacterium
CATGATGTTCTTCGTTTAACCGGTTTGACTTCGTAGCTTCATGCAACCCCAAAAGGAGGGTCGGCAGCAAAACAAATACTGCCGGGACACTGTATAGAAAACCTTTGGTGAGTGCGGGATAGGATGAATTTTGCAGCGAGGTATTGAATCCCAGTTCATTGAACGGAACCGCCGACAGGTAAATATAGCCAGTCCCTCCGGCCACGTGCTCCCCATAGATGACATCCACATATTTTTCCGGTTCCTGCGCAATTCGCTTGCGTGCTTCGGCGACCAGCTCCCTTCTGGTTCCGTAAATCAGTGCATCTCCGCAAGCTTCGGCACAGGCAGGGATTTCTCCTTTCACAATGCGGTCATAGCACATGTCGCATTTCTGAATTTTGGGGTTGGCGCTGTGGTATTCGAATTTCGGGATATCGAACGGACAGGAAACCATACAGTACCGGCATCCCATACATTTATCACCCCTCCAGATCACCGGACCTTCCTTGGTTTTGTACATGGCTTTGGTCAGACAGGCAGCCACACAGGCCGGTTCATTGCAATGCATGCACTGTTTCCGGATATAGGCTTCACCTTTCGATGTCTGATAGGTATTGATCACATTCCGCTGTGTCTCTGTGGTTTTTCTGATGATGCCCGGCTCTACTTTATCGGGTGGTGCAGGCAGATTATTGGCCTCTGCACATGCCCTTTCGCAGCCCCTGCATCCGATGCAGATGGTAGAATCATACAAAAGGCCGTTAAATTCGATATTATCCTGGTTTGTAGTGGCTGCTTCCAGCTCATTGATCCCGGCAAAAGTTACTGCGGAAACGCCCAGCAACTTGAAAAAATTCCTTCGGTCAATGCCCATGGTTCCTGACTTTAAGGTTAGTTATTTCTTGTGATTCCTTTTACCTCGATTGATCGATGAACTCCGTCTGGAAATCTTCCCATACATCCGGACCCATATCAGCCAGCACATGATCGGTAATTTCACCCCCATCCTGGAGTACCACATGGGAATAGACCAGGGAGTTTTTCTGGCTGGAATCGGCAAAGAAATCCTTCAGCCTGATAAGTTCTTCCTTCAGCCAATCCCTGTATTGAGTCCCCATCAGCAGGTATTGGATTTCCTTCAGCCAGTTTTTCGGTTCTATCTGGTATATCCAGCCTTCATTGAACGGAGAGGAGTTGACCATATTGGAATTGCTTTCCAGGTTCTTGTTGACCTGCCGGATGGTTCCGGTGACAGGGGCATACAGGTTGAGTTGTTTCCCGTCACGGATCAGGGTGACCGCCACTTCTCCCTTTCTGATTTTTTCCCCGGGAGTTTTCATCATGATCCGGGTGAGTGGACCGGTAATGTGCTGTATGAAATCATCGACACCCATTTTTACCAGACCCTCCTTCTCCATATAGGCCCATGTATGGGTTTTATCGAAAAAGAGACCGGCTGGAGCCGTCAGAGCCTGTTCACTTATTGAAGACGATACCTGTAAATTCTGCAGCAACACTTCACCTTTCTTTCTGCGTGCAACAAATACCGGGACATACATTAACCCGGCAACGAACAGGGTTATAAGGGCAATGATCCACCAGGAGGAGCGGGTAGTTTCATCTTTGGCTTCAGTCACAGCTATTTGTGGTGCCAGCGCCTCTATCGCCGACTCCTTCTGAATACTGGTCAGTTCGCTGAACCCGGCGGAAGTAAGATATTGCTGACCATCTGAAACCAACCATTCGAGAAAAGCGATTTCCCCTGTATTGACCGGTTGAGCCGGGGCAACGGCAAAAAGGCTGGTGCACAAGGATACCGGGAATTTTCCAAGCCACACCCCGTGAATGAATTCTTCCCTGTTGGAATATATTTTTTCAAAACCATCCATTTTGCCGTTTTGATTCTTATCAACAGGAGCCACCCTGATCTGGCTGTAAAATCCATTTGTGACAGGATCAGTAAGCCCGGTTATATCGCAGAATCCGATGGCATATGGATCCTTTTGTACGGCAGCCAGCATTTCTTCTCCGGAAGCCATCAGTTCTCCTTTAAGTGCGGAAACCTCCACCCCGGCAAAAGCCGACAGGTGTTTTCGCTGGGTTTCGTCGGCAGGCAGGAAAATGTGGGCAACCTGTTGGGAACCACCACCAATGATTGTCCCCCAGTTTTCAGTTTCCGGCCGGGTGAATAAACGGGCAAAATCCTGACTGGTAAGTCCTTCCCGGCTGATTTGTTCAAGTAAAGGGTTCGAGGCATTCAGGAAGGGAACCAGCGCATCCCTGGCCACACCGGTTTTCCAGGGTGTACCTGGTATTTTTGCGATGTCCTTTTCCGTAACGATACTCAGACCTTCCGGCCAATTCATATTTTGTTGCGCGAGGTTCTGTAAACTGATGTTGAATTCCGGGTGTGCTGCATCAAAAGCGCTGACCAATGTGCCGGTCAGGGCATACACTTCGGGTGATGCATGCAGGGTAATGGTCTCCCTGGCAGCAGTCTGCGCCTGCAAACCGGCTTCCTGAGCTGCAGAAGATACAGAAAACGCGGAAATGCTATTGATCATCAACAGCGCAAATGTTGAAATGGTTATAAGTGCTTTCATAATAGATGGTATTAAGCGATTCTTTAATAGTCCATCGGAGAAATATTCCGTTGTCGCACCTTATAATCAACATTGATGCCAAAAACATCTTACGCCACATATATCAATGATATACAGTACTTTAAAATAACCATATCATAATATAAGATTATATAAAATGTTTATTTTCTCAACACTGTGTTTGTTTGTTTTGGGTAATTCATTTGTAATCAAGCATTTAATGCAGTGCTTAATTTCTCAACAGTGTTTATTTTTACAACACTTATGTAGGATGACTATAAAATCAGTTGAAAAGACAGGGATTTTAATGCTTCCTTTTTCGCAGCCATTTTCCTGCAAGCAGCATGATGATCCCTGTCAGGAACACGACTCCGCAAAAGGCCAGGGATTGAGCAGGATCGAGGTGGATTTCCTCCCATGATTTCAGTGCAGTAATTCCGGTCAGGGTCAGCAGTGCAAGCAATCCAAACAAAAAACTGTTGATTATGAAGAATATACCGAAGAACTCCAGCAACAGTCCCCAGCTGAATTTCCTTTCGCGGTGATCCTTCTCAGCCACTCTGCTGTGCGTCCGGCTGTAGAAAAAATAGATGAACAGACCGATATCCAACCAGGCAAGAAAGCGGATCCAGGTCAGCACAGGGAGGCTGTACATCAGGTAAAGGCTGAAAATGACGCCAAGCGGTGAGATGATCCATACTGCGGGCACCCGGAAAGAACGTTTTACAGTGGGGTTGATTTTCCTTAATATCAAAACGCTTGCTGAAACAATGGCAAAAGCAAACAGGGTGCCAATATTGGCCAATTCTGCGGCCGTGCCGATGGGAATAAGCAAGGCCACCAATCCTACACCGATTCCGGTAATGATGGTTGTCCGGTAAGGCGTTCTGAACCGTGGATGTACCCTGGAAACGGATTCCGGCAGCAACCGGTCGCGTGACATGGCAAAAAACACCCTGGGTTGACCCATCATCATCACCAACAGCACACTGGTAATTCCCATGACCGCACCCACTGCAATTATACCGGAAGCCCAGTCCTGGTGAAGGACCTTCAACGCAAATGCAATTGGTGCAGACAGGAAGGACTGGTCTGCAGCATAATCCATTACCGGGATAATGCCGGTAAGTATCAAAGCAACAATAATATACAAAGTGGAACACACCAGCAGAGAAACGATGATTCCGATGGGCAGGTCACGCTGAGGATGCTTTGTCTCTTCGGCAGTGGTCGAGACCGCATCAAATCCGATATAGGCAAAAAATACGATGGCAGCTCCTGTCATTACACCATTCCAGCCAAAAGGCATAAATGGGCTCCAGTTCTCAGGCTTGATAAAAAAGAGCCCGAAAAAGATGAAGAACAGAATTACGGCCAGTTTGACGATCACGATAAAACTGTTGAAGCGGGCGCTTTCCTTAATACCGATAACCAGCAGGGCAGTGATAATCATTACGATGATAACTGCCGGAATATTCAGGGGTGGAGTACACAACCAGGCCGGGATAATAATACCCATCCCTGCCAGAAGGTTGACCAGGTATCCCGACCACCCGATGGCAACAGTGATGGAACAGACTGCATATTCCAGGATCAGATCCCAGCCGATAATCCATGCCAGTAATTCCCCGATGGTGGCATAAGCATAGGTATAAGCACTTCCGCTCACGGGCAGTATGGACGCAAATTCGGCATAACATAATGCCGCGAAAACACAGGCTACCGCTGATACGGCAAAAGAAAGGGTAACTGCTGGTCCGGCATGCAATGCGGCGCCCACGCCGGTCAGTACAAAAATTCCGGTTCCGATGATGGCACCGATCCCCAGAAGAACCATGTCGAACGACCCCAGTGCTCTTTTTAATTTGTGCTCGCTTTCTTCTGTTTGTGCCAACAGGTCATCGAGTGATTTCCTGGTAAAGAAAAAATTGGCCATGTTTGATTTATTGGTTTAGTCTGCTGTTTTTATATCCGTAAAGTACATAGATGGCAATTCCTATTAAAGTCCAGATACCCAACCGGAACCAGGTTGACAGGGGCAGGGAAGTCATCAGGTACAGGCATCCCAATGTCCCCGCAATTCCTACGAACCAGACCACAGGGGTTTTGAAGGGACGATGCATATCGGGTTTACGGATTCTCAGCACCAGGATACTGACACAAACCATGGCGAAGGCCAGTAAGGTTCCGATGGAAACCATTTCAGCAATTAAATCAATGGGGAATAACCCGGAGATCAGGGTTACGATAACTCCGACAATGATGGTGGTGATGTGTGGGGTTCGGTATTTGTGATGGACTCTGCCCATAAATCCGGGCATCAGTCCGTCTAACGACATGCTGTAAAGGATACGGGGCATACCGGTCAGCAGAACAAGGATCACGGAACTCATCCCGGCGATGGCGCCGATTTTGATGACCGGGCGCAACCAGAAAAGCTGCTGTCCCGCTGAATCAATACCTACTGCAATCGGATCCGGCACATTGAGCTGCGTATAATTCACCATCCCGGTCAGCACCAACGAAACTGAAATATACAGGATGGTGACGATGACCAGTGATCCGAGAATGCCGATGGGCATGTCGCGCTGCGGATTTCTGGATTCCTGGGCAACGGTGGAAACAGCATCGAATCCTACAAAAGCCAGAAAAATAATACCAGCGGCCCTTAAGATCCCGCTCCAGCCATAAGTGCCGAATTCCCCGGTGTTTTCCGGAATAAAGGGTACATAATTGGAGGGCTGAATGTAGGAAATGCCAAAACCGATAAAAAGAAGGATAACGGCCACCTTGATGATGACGATGATGTTATTGACGCGCACCGATTCTTTGATCCCGAAAACAAGAATAGTTGCAATGAGCCCCACGATGAAAACAGCAGGAAAATTGAGCAGGGCGCCCGTTTGTATCCAGTGTCCATCTTTAAAGGTGAGCGGGGCGCTGCTTAGTTCCGGGGGAATAAGAATGCCAAAATCTTTCAGAAAACTGACCACATACCCCGACCATCCCACGGCTACCAGGGATGCTCCGAAAATAT
>DAIDJX010000221.1 GCA_027451165.1 Prolixibacteraceae bacterium
GGGGAAATAGTTACGGGTGTTTTTCACCGGACCCAAACGCATGAAAAAGTCATAATTATCTTCAGAGTTCCAATCAAATTTTGAGTTATTGATACGGGTAGGCACAATCATGGGATCACCGAAAACCGTATAAAATGAAAAATTGTCCATTAAAAAGAAAGCGCCATTATGATGCTCATCATCACCAATAAACCAGTTGGTTACCGGAGCCTGCGGAGAAACGGCTTTTATGGCCGGGTGACCCGCAAGGATAGCCATGGTGGAATAAAACCCGGGATAGGAAATGCCCATAACCCCGATACGACCGTTATTGTTGGCAACATTCTTTATCAGCCAGTCAGCCGTATCGTACGTATCACTGGCTTCATCAATGTCGTTCCCTTTTTTTTCGGGGTTGAAGGGTCTGACGTTTACAAATTTACCCTCGCTCATGTACCTCCCGCGTACGTCCTGAAATACGAGGATATACCCTTCTTTAATATACCGGTAATAGGCCATAAGGAATATGTTGTACTCCTTTTCACCTCCGGGCTCCGAGTTATAAGGTGTGCGCACCAGAAGAACAGGGGCAGGTTTGTCTGTTTTCTTCGGGCTGTATACAGAGGCAAACAATTTAACACCGTCACGCATGGGGATATAAACCTCCTTTTTATCATAAGTTGCTTTTATTCCTTCCATGCTGTTTTCGGGCATTCCCTCCAATCCGCGGGAAAAGGTCAATGGTTCATTCAGGTTTCCCTGTTTAAACTGACCGGTAATTTTTTTATAGTCAACGTCTACTTTGCCGGCATACGAGATGCCTCCCGGGACAAAGGTGAATTCAAGATCAGGCGGAGTGAATGACACTGTTGTGAAAGGGATGCCAAATTGTCCCTGGTCAGGACTGTCCCATGTCCCGCTCCATTTACCGCTGTCCATTTTCAGGTGCAGATCGATTTTCAGGTTCATCCCCTGAATTTTCAGGAAACTGTGCCAGTCACCGGAAATGGATTGTGAAAATCCCGGATTTACCAGTAAAACAAACAGTGCTGTTAGCACCATAGTCCTGTAGACTTGATCTCTTTTCATAATTTTCAATGCATTTATGAATAAAAATACCACATTTCTGTGTAACCGGGAAATTACTTCAGTCACTTTTTCCCAACCGATACCTCACCCGTTTTCTTGTTCAAACCAGCGCCATTCCCTCGTACCTCCACCCATGCCATCAGACTGAGCAGCAAGGCAATACAAATGATGGCACGCACGGAATAGATGGTTGCCAGGATGCCTTTGCTGGATAGAAGCGATAAAGCCGGGGCAATCATCATGCCGGTCCAGATCAGGAACGATTCGGAGTTTTCACGGGTTGTTATCAGGCGCTTGACCACCGGTAAGTAAGCTAAAACCAGGACAGACTGGATGAATATGTTGGATAAAACGTGTTTCTGGGTGAAAATCCAGAATACGGCAATGAGGGCTGCCAGAATGAGGCAAAAAAGATCGAACCGGTTGATTTTCGTACTGTGATCGCCCCAAATCACAATGGCTATGGTGATGGTCAGAACATAAATCACATCCACCGCACCCATTATATTGTCCAGCAGACCAAAATTTCCCGAGTGCAGATAAGTGACAATATTCATGATTACAGCAATGGAAAACATGACCCACATGGCCAGGGCCGGCCTGATCTCCTTTCTGACCAGTTGCCGGATGAACCTGATCATCAGAAGAATGGTTATCAGACATACTGAACCAATAGAAAACGTTTTCAGTAATGTTTCCATAGAATCCCCGAAAGTATAATTTCCCTTTTAAAACTCATATAAATTATTAGTTTTAGGATAAAGAAATCAGAAATAATAAATTTGTCTGACGAAGATTGAAAGGTATTTATTTTCATAAAGTCATGTTAAAAATTGAACAACAACTTGCCAAAATGATCGACCATTCGATCCTGCATCCGACACATACCGATGCCGACCTGGAAAGGGAGTGTGCGATTGCGGCAAAGTACAACGTGGCCTCGGTCTGTGTAAAACCCTATGCCGTTTCCAAAGCAGTTGAACTGCTGAAAGGTACGGATGTGAAAGTCGGTTGTGTCATCGGTTTCCCCCATGGAAACAGTTCCTCGGCTGTCAAGGTTTTTGAAACAGAACAGGCCTGTAATGCAGGGGCCCTTGAAATCGACATGGTCATCAACATCGGAAAGGCACTGGGTGGCGACTGGGATTATGTGGAAAAGGAAATCAGGGCGGTCACGGATACCTGCCACCGGAACGGAGCCATCTTAAAGGTGATCTTTGAAACCGATTTTGTAACCCAAACGGAAGACAAGATCCGGTTGTGTGAAATCTGTACCCGGGCCGGCGCCGATTTTGTGAAAACCTCGACCGGCTATGGTTTTGTCAAACAGCCTGACGGAAGCTACAATTACACCGGCGCAACCCTGGCTGATGTGGAACTGATGCGCAAGTACGCAGGTCCTCAGGTACAGGTGAAATGCGCAGGTGGTGTCCGCACCCTCGATGACCTGCTGAATATGAAGGCAGCAGGAGCCACCCGTTCAGGAGCCACCGCAACCGTAGCCATCCTGGAGGAAGCATTTGTGAGATTCGGAAACGATTGCTGAATCAAAGATCTTCTAAGTACCCTGTGTAACTCTGTGATCCCTCCGTGTAACTCGGTGTAACAAAAAAAACAGCTTTGAATATTTATTTCAACCATCATGTACAAATCGATTATTGTCACAACTGCATTTTGTCTGCTGACATTTTTTTCTTCAGGAAAAATCAACCCCACCCAACTCACCTGTGAATACCTGACCAATCCCCAGGTAGTGGATGTCATCCAGCCCCGGCTTGCCTGGATCAATGAAGCCGGAAAAGGGGAAAGGGGTCAGTATCAAACCGCATGGCAGATCAGGGTAGCTTCATCGGTTAAAAAATTGGGACAACCCGACTTTTGGGACAGTCAAAAAGTATCCGGCAGTCAATCCTGCAGGATTGAATATCTGGGGAGACCCCTTCCCTCCGGAACGGAGTGCTGGTGGCAGGTCAGGGTTTGGGATAAAAACAATATAGCTTCAGAATGGAGCGAACCGGCTTTCTGGAGGATGGGAATCCTGAATCCTTCGGAATGGAAAGCAACATGGATTGGCGCTCCATGGGAAGGGGAAGAGCATTTCAAAAAGCCGGCTTCTCCCGGACAAAAGTTTGAAGAATTCGGACCACCCGCACCGCTGCTCCGGAAATCCTTCAGGACAAATAAAAAGATTGCCCAAGCTGTTGCGTTTGTTACAGGCCTCGGGTATTTTGAATTTTATGTAAATGGTACAAAAGTGGGCAATGATGTGATGGTACCCAATGTCACCAATTACAGCAAAAGGCCTTTATTGGGGCAGATGTACATCAATGTTGAGGATAACTTTCAGGATTACAAGGTGATGTACCTGGCTTACGATGTCACATCCCTCCTGAAGAATGGGGAAAATGCAATTGGCGCCATCCTGGGAAACGGGTTTTACAATCCCAGGAAGTACTGGTGTGAAGGCTTTGGTACCACCCGCTTCCTGGGACAACTGGTGATCACCTATTCAGATGGAACAACGGAAACTGTGGTCAGCGATGATAGCTGGAAAGCAGCAAAAAGTCCCATTCTGAAAAACATGGTTTATTACGGGGAAACCTACGATGCCCGGCTGGAACAACCTGGTTGGTGCAACGCCGGTTTTAACGATTCCGGTTGGGAAAAAGCAGCGCTTAAAAAGGCACCTTTGGGAAGATTGGTAGCGCATACCTCACCCACCGACAAAGTCATGGAACAATTGAAACCTGTATCTATAAAGAAACTGGAGAATGGGAATTATTTTGTCGATTTCGGCAAGGAAATTTCCGGATGGGTAAGGCTGGTCAATGTTTCTGCGCCTTCCGGGCACAAAATTGACCTGAAATTCAATGCCAATGAGTATTCAGGAGACAATACCTACATTTTCAGTGGGAAAGGAAAGGAAAACTATGCCCCTCGCTTTAACTGGTTTGTTTTCAGCGGTGTGAAAATTGTTAACTGGTATGGAGAACTGAAACCGGAGAACATTCTGGCTGAAGCAGTCAATACGGATGTCCCGGAATCGGCTGAATTTGAAACCTCCAGTCTGCTTTTTAACCAGATCAATGAAATCTGGAAGCGCAGCCAGAAGGACAACATGCATGGCGGATTGGCCAGTGATTGTCCGCACAGGGAACGAAGCGGCTACACCGGCGACGGACAGGTAGCCTGTGTGACGGTCATGCACAATTTTGACGCGAAAGCATTTTACCAGAAATGGATCACCGACATGCGGGATGCCCAAAATCCGGAAACCGGCTATGTGCCCAATGGGGCGCCATGGCAGCCGGGTTGCGGGGGCGGAGTAGCCTGGGGAGCAGCGATCTGCATCATGCCCTGGGAGTTTTACCAGCATTACGGCTCAAAGGATATGCTCACTGACAATTATGAAGCGATGAAGGGGTATATCCGCTACATGCAAACCTGGGTAGATCATGAAGGGATCATGTTTTCCAAACGAACCGGCAATGATGGCAAAATCCTGAAATGGTTCAACCTCGGGGATTGGGTAGCTCCCGGTCAGTTACCCCCGGATGACATGGTTCACACCTTTTATTTCTGGCGCTGTGCCGATATCACGGCAAAAGTGGCAAAAATTACAGGTCACATGGAAGAATCTGCGGATTATGCTGCCATGGCAGAACATACCCGCCAGGCTTTTCAGAAGAGATTCTTTAACGAAACCGAAGGGACTTACGGAAAAGCAGGCGGTAACATCTTTGCACTGAAAATGGGTGTTCCGGCCACCCAATACGACCGGGTGGTAAAAGCACTGAAAGAAGACATCAAAGCGAATAAAGGACACCTGGATACCGGGATTTTCGGCACGCAGTTCTTCTTTGAAGTGCTGGCTGACAATGGCATGCAGAATCTGGCGTATGAAGCCATGAACAAAAAAGACGAACCGGGCTACGGTCACTGGATAGAGCTGGGATCTACAACCTCCCGCGAACAATGGAGCGAAGAAGGTTCCCACAATCACCCCATGTTTGGTGGCGGACTAACCTGGCTGTACAGGAAACTGGCCGGCATGCAGGTGGATCCGGAGAACCCGGGTTACCGGAACATCATCTTCAAACCCATGCCGGCAGGGGGCCTCACATGGGCAAAATACACCAACCAGACCCCTTACGGGAAAGCTGGAATATCCTGGAGAAAACAAGGAGGAACATTTGTTATTGATATTACAGTTCCGGTGGGCAGTGAAGCCATGGTTTATGTTCCATTGCTTAAAAAGAGAATAGTAACTGAAAACGGAACAGAAATCTCAAAAGATTCCGGATCTCAACCCTCCAAAACCGGTATTCAAATGTTCCAGGATGAAGAAGGATACCGCCTTCTCAAACTGTATTCCGGTGATTACCATTTTGTTTCCAACTAACCCCGGAGAAGGATTTTTAAGTCCTTCACAGTAAATCAGATAAATATACCTGTTTCCCATGACAGATAGCTTCAGTTTCACAGGGTCTCACAGAGTAAACAAGGAGTCACACAGAGGGAAAATATTATTATGAAGTTATTTTAAACTATG
>DAIDJX010000222.1 GCA_027451165.1 Prolixibacteraceae bacterium
AGACTGATATACCGTAAAGCGGGAATTATTGATGCTTTTACAACAGATAGGGTGACCATAGCTGAAAATGTGAAAAAACTGGCCCTTATGCCCCTGCATTTTCATCCTGGTGAAAAATATTCATACAGTGAGGGTCTGGATGTGTTGGGCTATTTTATTGAAGTGGTTTCCGGGATGCCGTTGGATCAGTTCTTCAAAACCCGGATTTTCGATCCGCTGGGAATGAATGACACCCGTTTTTACCTCCCGGAAGAAAAAGCCGGACGCCTGGTAGCCGTTCAGTATAAAAATAAAAGCGGCAATTGGGACAGGTTTACTGCGGTTGGTTTTGATCAGGACTATCCCATCAAGGGAGCAAAGTCCTATTTTGCCGGAGGCGCTGGCCTTTCCAGCACGGTGAAAGATTATGCCACTTTCCTCCAGATGTACCTGAATGGCGGGGAACTTAACGGTTTCCGTCTGCTGAGCCGTACGACCGTCGATATCATCATGGGGAACCAGACCGGGACATTGTATGGAATGCCCAATGAATATTACGGACTGGCATTTGGTGTTCTGACAAAAGCCGGTCAGGATAAGGGAGGTTTGCTCAGTGAGGGTACCTTCCAGTGGGGCGGCTATTTCAACACCCAATATTTTGCGGATCCGCAGGAAAAGATCATTGGATTGATTTTCAAGCAGACCCAGGGACCGGTTATGGATGAAACCGGATGGAAATTCAGGCAGCTGGTGGGACAAACTATTGATGATTAGCAATTTGAAGATTTGACAATTTGAAGATTTGACAATTTGAAAATTTGATAATGAGAAAATCTTTGTTCTTTTTAATACTGGTTGTATTATTTGTGCAAAATGCGTTCAGTCAGGTGAAAGTCATTTTTGATACTGATTTGGGCGGTGATGCGGACGATTTGGGCGCGCTGGCTATGCTGAATCATTTTGTGGACAGAAAGGAATGTGATTTGCTGGCTGTCATGTGCTGGTCTACTGAGAAATATGCCGTTGAAGCCATCAGTGCGGTCAATACTTTTTATGGTCATCCGGATATTCCTGTCGCGGTCAGAAAAGATCCGCCCTATGAAGATTCCACCTGTTACAGCAAAGCTATTGCCCTGAAGTTTCCGCATTCCGTGAATTATGACAATGCGCCGGAGGCTACCTTCCTTTACCGCAAAATTCTGGCTAATAGCGGGAATAAATCCATCAAAATTGTGGCTGTAGGGCCGCTGAAGAACATTGAAAACCTGCTGAAATCGGGTCCGGATGACAATTCTTCCTTAACGGGAAAGGAACTGGTCAGGAAGAAAGTAAAGGAGTTTGTTATCATGGGCGGACAATTTCCGGAGGGAAAAGATGAATGGAATTTCAATGGAAACATGCCCGGCGTAACCCGGTACGTGATTGAAAACATCCCCGTCCCCGTTATTTTCTCGGGTTTTGAATTGGGGAATGCCATTAAGACAGGGGCTGTGTTTAACGATCTGGATCAGCATACACCTTTGTATACCGGTTTCCTGTATTTCAGCGGTCACGCCGGATGGATGAGGCACAGTTATATTCCCGGAAGGATCAGCAATAACTCGACGTTTGATCAGACAGCAGTACTTTATGCCATCCGTAAGGGAACCCGCCTTTATTGGGAAAAAGTAAATGGTGGAAAATGTGTTGCCGACGACCACGGTGGTAATACCTGGGTAAAGCAGAAGAAATCAAAGCACAGCTACCTGAAACTTACATTTGCCCCTGAGCTGATGGCGAATGAATTGGAGAATTTTATGCTGGGACAATTTTGACCAGGATTCACGCGATCTGGAGGATTCCAGGATTTATTAATTCATTCAATTTAAAATACTTTTCCGATGCGAATTGAAAATGATATTAAACTGGGTTTTAAAGATGTGATGTTCAGGCCCAAAAGATCGACACTGAAAAGCAGATCCCAGGTCAAACTGGATCGCAGGTTCCGGTTTATGCATACCGGGAAGGAATGGGAGGGTATTCCAGTGATGGCTGCCAACATGGACACGGTCGGCACCTTTGAAATGGCACTGGCGCTCAGTCGATTAAAAGTATTTACAGCCATCCACAAACACTATTCGCTTCCGGAATGGAGTACATTCCTTTCTGCTGCTCCTTTGGGAATTGAACAGTTCATTGCTGTAAGTACAGGAACCAGTCAGAGTGATTACGAGAAATCAAGCAGAATATTCGACCAGTTCCCTCAGCTTCAGTTCATCTGTATTGATGTGGCCAATGGTTACTCGGAACATTTTGTATCTTTTGTGAAGAAAATGAGGAAACATTTCCCCGACAAAGTGATTATTGCCGGGAATGTCGTGACGGGAGAGATGGTGGAAGAATTGCTGCTTTCAGGAGCAGATATCATCAAGGTAGGCATAGGCCCGGGATCTGTGTGTACGACCCGCGTCAAAACGGGAGTAGGTTACCCGCAATTGTCGGCAATTATCGAATGTGCGGATGCGGCACACGGCATTGGCGGGCAGATCATCAGCGACGGCGGGTGTGCCATTCCCGGTGATGTTGCCAAAGCCTTTGGCGCAGGTGCCGATTTTGTCATGCTGGGCGGTATGCTGGCAGGCCATGATGAAAGTGGCGGGGAATTAATCTCAGAAGAAGGTGAGCAGTACCGGTTGTTCTACGGAATGAGTTCTGAAACGGCTATGAATAAACACGTTGGTGGAGTAGCCGATTACAGGGCCAGCGAGGGTAAAACAGTCAGGGTGCCTTACAGGGGCAGCGTGGAGAACACCATTCAGGATATCCTTGGCGGATTGCGCAGCACCTGCACCTATGTGGGGGCTTCCCAACTGAAAGAGCTCTCCAAACGGACTACCTTTATCCGGGTGGCCGAGCAGGAAAACCAGGTTTATGATTGATAGTTGAACCACAAAAGGGACAGAAGGTCACAAAAGAGTATAAATTAAGCATACATGATGAGGAAATATGATAGGGGCATTGTGTACCTCAATATCATTTTATGGTGGATAGCAGGGATGGGATGTCAGGAGAAAGCTGATCCTTTCAGGCCCGACCAGCGTTTGCCGGAACCTGAAAAAGGCTGGAAACTGGTTTGGAATGATGAGTTTACTACCGATGGGAAACCCGATTCACTGAAATGGAATTATGAACATGGTTTTGTGAGAAACAAGGAGTTGCAGTATTATCAGCAGGAAAACGCTGTCTGCAAAGGCGGAGTTCTCATCATTAATGGGAAACGTGAAAAAGTACCGAATGAACAGTATGATCCCATTTCCACCGACTGGCGGAAATCGAGGGATTCGGCGACTTACACCTCTGCCTGCCTGATCACCAGGGGAAGGGCGCATTGGCGCTACGGCCGGTTCGACATCAGGGCCAGGATAGATACCTGCCTGGGCTTATGGCCTGCCATCTGGACGCTTGGAATTCAAAAAGAATGGCCTTCCAACGGAGAGATTGACATCATGGAGTATTACCGCTACAAGGGAAAGCCAGCCATTCTGGCAAACACGGCCTGGGGGTCCGGGGAAAGATGGAAAGCCATATGGAATACCCAGACTTATCCTTTGGAAGAAATCACCGGGAAAGATAAAACCTGGGCGGATAAGTTTCACCTCTGGAGGATGGATTGGGACGAGAATTTCATCCGTATCTATCTGGACGGGAAACTCCTGAATGAAACCGATCTGTCAAAAACCATCAACCCTGATGGATTCCATCCTTTCCGGCAATCCCACTATTTGTTGTTGAATCTTGCTATCGGAGAAAATGGCGGAAATCCTTCCGGAACTCCTTTCCCGGTTAAGTATGAGATTGATTATGTCCGGATATTTCAAAGATAAATAGATTTACATAATGATATTCAGAATTTTGCCAATCCGTAGACCTGTATCTCTTACCAGTTCCGGTGCATTTTTAAGCGCCTCTTCAAGAGACATGGGTTTATTGATGATGGAAAGCAAGAGGCTGAATCCATGGTTATAAAGCTTTTCCGAGTCCTTTCCCAAGGTTCCGGCCACGCCAATGACCGGTTTACCATGTTTTACTGCCAGTTGGGCAACACCAAAGGGTGCCTTGCCCTGTAATGTCTGACTGTCCATTTTTCCTTCCCCGGTGATGATGATATCAGCGGCTGCAATTTTTTCTTCGAGGCCGGTGATGTCGGCGAAAAGCCGGAACCCGCTGGTCAGGTTAGCATTGCAGAAAGCCATCAATCCGGCACCAAGACCGCCGGCGGCACCTGCTCCGGGGAAATTTTCCACCTCTTTCCCGAGCTTATCCCTGACCACGCTGGCGTAGTGTGCAAGACACCAGTCAAGAGTAGCAACCAAATCCGAAGTAGCCCCCTTTTGCGGGCCATAGACGGCTGATGCACCTGAATTACCGGTTAGTGGATTTGTAACATCGCAAGCTACCAGGATTTCCGGTATTACAGGAAAAATACCGGAGATATCAATGGAATGCAGACGGGAGAGGGAACCCCCGCCGGGCGGAAGTTCATTATCAGAATCATCCAGCAGCCGGACCCCCAGAGCCTGAGCCATCCCTGCCCCTCCATCGTTGGTGGCGCTACCGCCGATGCCCATGATGATCCTTTTGCATCCGGCCCGGATAGCAGACAACATCATTTCTCCCGTGCCGAACGTGGTGGTAATTAAAGGGTTGCGTTCCTCAGTCCGGATCAGCTCCAGTCCGCTGGCCCTGGCCATTTCAATAAAAGCAGTATTACCATCAGCTGAAAATCCGATTTCAGCAGTTAAGGACCGCATCAGGGCATCATGTGCCTTAACCGGTTTGACATAGCCCTCCGTTCCGTTTACCATTGCATCGAGGAATCCTTCCCCGCCGTCTGTAACTGGTAAAGTTATTGCTGAAACCCCGGGCAGTGCGGCTTCAATTCCTGCTTTCAGACATTCCGCCACGCGGGAGGCTGACATAGATTCTTTGAAAGAATCGGGTGCAATGAGAATTTTTAATGACATATATTCCGGATTCGTAATCCTGCTTCTGAAAATTCAATCCAAACTTCTGTAAAAGTAAAAACAATTATCTTTATGCTGAAATCAACCATCATAATACCTGATACCTGATACTTTAACCTTTAACCTTTTATTTATGTACATCGTTGATTCTTACACCCTGGCAGTTATATTCTGCATCATCACCATGCTCGGATGGGGTTCGTGGGCCAACACCCTGAAAATGGCCCCCGGGAAATGGGAATTTCCCCTGTATTACTGGGACTATTCCATCGGATTGGTACTTACCACGTTGTTGTTCGGACTGACCCTGGGCAGTACTGGGGAGGAAGGCCGCTCTTTTCTGACTGATCTCGGACAGGCCAATGGGAAAGCCCTGGGCTCTGCTTTTTTGGGCGGAGTGATTTTCAATCTGTCCAACCTGGGAGTTGTTGCGGCTACGGCCATTGCCGGTATGTCTGTGGCCTTTCCGATTGCCGTCGGACTGGCATTGGTTGTCGGGGTGGTCGTTAACTACATTGCTACGCCGGTTGGTAACCCCTGGATGCTCTTCTTCGGTCTGGCCCTGGTGGTGGTGGCCATTCTGGTGGATACGGCTGCTTATAAAAAACT
>DAIDJX010000223.1 GCA_027451165.1 Prolixibacteraceae bacterium
AGGCAAGCAGCAGCGATACCCCATGCTTGAGGTACTTGAATTTTTCCACCAGTCCGGCAAGCAGGAAAAAGAGCGATCGAAGACCAATGATGGCAAAAATATTGGAAAAGAAGACAATATAGGGATCTCTTGTCACCGCAAAGACAGCAGGAATAGAATCGACAGCAAAGAGGAGGTCTGTGAATTCAATCATGACCAGCACTACAAAAAGCGGGGTAAAGTACAATTTACGATTCTCCACCGTCCAGAATTTTCCACCGATATAATAGGGTATCAGTCTGATTTTCTTGCTAAGGAATCTGACAACCGGATGGGTCTGTGGATCTTTCATCCCGTGGTCTTTGGCAACCAGCAGGTGGACACTCTGGTAAACCAGAAACGCACCGAAGACCAGCAAAATCCAGTCAAACTTCTGTACCAGCGCTGAACCCACGAAAATGAAGATAAAACGCAGCACGATTGCGCCCAAAATCCCCCAGAACAATACCTTTTTATAGTTTTCCAGCTGAACGCCAAAACCCTGGAGCAAAACCAGAATCACAAAAACATTGTCGATCGAAAGGGTTTGCTCAATAAAGAAACCGGTTAGGTAATTAATCCCCATGTGTTGGCGGTATTCCCTGAGCATGGATTGGAAATCATTGGTAACATAATGAAGGTCAGGACTGTACATCGATGAAATTTGCCTGAGCCTTTCCGGGGTATCTATGTTGTGGAGGAAATGTCCAAAATTGGCAAGGATGAAATAAAACAGCACCGCCAGGGAAACCCACACGCTGGTCCACATCAGGGCCTCTTTTGTTTTCACCACATGGGAATTCCTTCCAACGACAAGGAGGTCAAAGAGCAACACTGCTACAATGACTACCAGGAATGCTCCCATGATTAAAGTTTCTCCGTGCATAATCTTCTGTTTTTATTTTGCTGAGCGGGTGCAAAGATAAACCTTTAAAAGAAATTAACCGCAAAATGAACTTATCCAAAAATCTGTCAGGAGCTTAGCCATCACACCCCTGGATTAATGCTTTTGAAAGGTACGAAAGTCAGCAATCCGGAGAAAAGAAAAAGTGTAGTTTTGCAAAAATTTGATCAATGAAAGGAAAAGTTGTGGTAATCACAGGCGCCTCATCCGGAATCGGAGAGGCGTTGGCCAGAAGATTTCACAAGGCAGGCGCCAATCTGGTCCTGGCAGCCAGAAGAATCGACCGGTTAAAAATATTGGAACATGAACTGGGGAGTCCGGGGATACTTTCTGTGGAAACGGATGTCAGCATTGAGGAAGATTGCCGGGAGATGATCAGACAGGCGGTGGATAGATTCGGAAAGATCGACGTAATGATCAACAATGCCGGAATTTCCATGCGGGCACCCTTTGAGGAAGTGGAAACAGAGGTACTTCACAAACTAATGGATGTAAATTTCTGGGGAACCGTATATGGCACAAAATACGCCCTTCCCTGGTTGCTGCAAACCCGTGGATCACTGGTAGGCATCATTTCCATCGCCGGTCATGTGGGATTACCCGGAAGAACCGGCTATTCTGCATCTAAATTTGCCGTAAGGGGCTTTCTGGATACCCTCCGGATTGAGTACCTGAAAAGAGGGTTGCATGTTCTGGTGGTTGCCCCGGGGTTCACCAGCAGCGAAATCCGCTATTCTGCACTGAATGCCAATGGGGAACAACATGGAGAAACTTCCAGGGATGAAAAGAAGATGATGAGTGCAGAGGATTGTGCTGAACATATTTTCAACGCAGTTAAAAAAAGGAAAAGATCCCTGGTACTTACTTTTATGGAAGGTAAGTTAACAGTATTCCTGGGGAAATTCTGGCCATCCCTGCTGGATAAACTGACTTATAACCACATGATGAAAGAACCCGGCGCTCCTTTTGGCCAGGGACCCGGACTTTCCCAAGTCCGGATTTAGTTAAAAATTCACTTTTTATCCAACAACATGATCATCCGCGAAACAAAAATCAGGGTTTGCTATGGTGACACCGACAAAATGGGTGTCGTTTACCATGGAACCTATGCCCGCTATTTTGAAATTGGCAGAAACGAGTGGCTGCGCAGTTTCGGGATCACCTACCGGAACGTGGAAGAAGCCGGGATTGTCTGGCCGGTCCGGAACCTTCAGATAACTTACCTTAAACCGGCCTATTATGACGACCTGCTCACCATCAGAACCATTGTGCAGGACTTACCCCTGCTACGTTTCCATATTAAGACCGAGATTTACAATGAAACCGGAGACCTGCTTTGCCACGGGGAGATTACACTGATTTCCACCAATCCGCAAACCGGCAAACCCGTTAAAACCCCGCAATGGCTCATCGAGAAATTGAAATTCCTGGACCAAACCTGATATTTAAGATTTACAGTTTCCCGTCTCCGATCACCAATTCATTTTTTAAGTTTCACAGAGTTACACAGTGTACGACACAGAGTTACACGGTGGGAATATTCTGTCACTGATCACCGATTACTGATTACCAGTCCTGATACCTGATACCTAATACTCAGATTATTTGTTCTCCGGGACAAACACCAGCGAGACCGAGTTGACACAATGCCGGGTATTTTTCGGGGTAAAGCCTTCTCCATAAAAGACATGTCCCAGGTGCCCCTTGCAATGGGTACAGACGATTTCTGTCCGTCTGCCATCAGCATCAGGCAGTTTTAAAACAGCGCCCTTTATTTCATCGTCAAAACTGGGCCAGCCACATTCCGACGAAAACTTGTCACTGGAGCGGTACAAAGCGGCATTACATTGTTTGCAATGGTAAGTTCCCTTCCTTTTAGACTCCACATACTCGCCGGTAAAGGGTCTTTCTGTTCCTTTTTCCAGAATGACATATTTTTCAAATTCTGTCAGTTTCCGGAAATTTTTGTCCTGACCGGAAAGATTCGCGATGCTTGCCATAATCAATAAAACCAAAATAATATTTCTCATATTAATACTATACAAATGAAGATAAGTATTGTTCAAAATTTCTATTTTAGTAATTGTTTTTAAACCTGTTAAACCGGTTTTCATGCTTGAGAATATCATTGGATTCAGCATCAGGAACAAGCTGATGGTCTTGTTGTTCACGGGAACCATTGTTCTTTTCGGGCTTTACGCCATCACTCAGATTCCTATTGGAGCAGTGCCCGATATCACGAACAATCAGGTGCAGGTGATCACCACCAGCCGGAATCTTTCCACCCTCGATGTGGAGCAGTTCATTACCTATCCTGTGGAGTTGGAGATGGCCAACCTCCCGGGCGTAAAAGAAATCAGGTCAGTGTCCAAATTCGGGCTTTCGGTAGTCACCATCGTATTTGAAGACCGTCTGGGCACCTACCTGGCCCGCCAGCTGATCGCAGAAAAACTAAAAAGCGCTGCCGAAAAGATCCCGGGAGAATTTGGGGTACCTGAAATGGGGCCTATTACCACAGGGCTTGGAGAGATTTATCAATATATCCTGGATACGAAACCTGGATACGAAAACAAGTACTCCCCGATGGAAATCCGAACCATTCAGGATTGGATCGTCAAACGTCAATTATCGGGAATTCCGGGCGTGGTGGAAGTAAACACCTGGGGCGGTTACCTGAAGCAATACGAGGTGGCTGTAGATCCCGACCGCTTGCTGGCAGCCAACCTGACCATTTCTGATCTTTTCAATGCCCTGGAAAGCAACAACCATGTGGCTGGCGGTGGATACATTGAAAAAAACAACCAAAGTTATTTTATACGGGGGGAGGGCTTAGCCGGAACGATCGACGACATCAACCGGATGGTGGTGAAGAACCGGGATGGAATTCCCGTGCTGATCAGCGATGTGGCCAAAGTGAGCTTTGGCTATGCCACCCGTTTCGGCGCCATCACAGCCAATGGCGACGGTGAAAAAGTGCTGGGACAGATCATGATGCTGAAGAATGCGAATTCCAACCAGGTGATCAGGAGTGTAAAAAACCGGGTGGCTGAAGTCCAGCAAACCCTCCCGGAAGGATTGTATATCAATCCCTTCCTGGAACGGAGCCTGCTGATCGATAAAACCACCAAAACAGTAGCAGAAAACCTGATCCTGGGTTTCCTGATCGTAGCCTTTGTGGTGATCCTGCTTATTGGCGATTTTCGCTCCGGAATGGTGGTAGCCTCCGTCATCCCCATTTGCCTGCTCTTTGCCATTTCCATGATGTACATTTTTGGCATCGATGCCAACCTGATGAGCCTGGGCGCCATCGACTTCGGGATCATCATCGACGGCGCCGTGATCATTGTAGAATTTATTGCTTTTCAGATCGCTGCCAGGAGCACTTCCCTGATTTCATTGCATAAAAACCGGAAACAGGAGCAAATTGACAAAATCACGTACGACAGCTCCGTAAAAATGCTTCATTCCGCAGTATTCGGACAAATCATCATCATGATTGTTTTCATCCCGGTGCTGTCGCTGACCGGCGTGGAGGGAAAAATGTTCCGGCCAATGGCGCTTTCTTTCTGTTTTGCCGTTCTCGGAGCTATGATCCTCTGTTTCACCTATGTGCCGGTTGTTTCGTCCATTTTTCTGAAACCTGTGGTGAAGAAGAAAAAAGGAATCTCCGGAATCATCATGGATTTCCTGCTGAAAAGTTATGTGCCCGTTCTAAAGTTTGCCATGCAATACAAAAAGCTTATCCTGGGCTCCACGCTTTTCATGTTTTGCCTGTCAATATGGCTGTTTGGCCGGATGGGAGGAGAGTTTGTACCTACCCTGGATGAGGGTGATTTTGTCATTCAGCCGGTTTTACCTACGGGTACATCGCTGAGTTCTACCATTGAGATTACCACCAAAATTGAAAAGATTCTGAAGGGCTTTCCGGAGGTGGAACAGGTGGTTTCCCGCATTGGTGCTGCGGAAGTCCCCACCGATCCGATGTCAATGGAAGAATCGGATATTATTGTCACTTTGCATCCCTTCCGGGAATGGACCTCTGCCCAAACTAAAGATGAATTGGCCGATAAGTTTAAGGAAGCGCTTGCTGTGTTGCCTTATGAACTGGAATTCACGCAGCCTATCGAAATGCGCTTCAATGAACTGATCACCGGGGTAAGGGCTGATGTGGCCATCAAAATTTATGGCGAAGATCTCGGCTTATTGGCGGATAAGTCGGATGAACTGAAGGAACTGGTATCAGATATTCCCGGTGCATCTGATGTCATTGTCGAAAAAGTGGATGGACTTCCGCAGATGACTGTAAAATATAAGCGGGATAAGCTGGCACGTTACGGCGTGTCGGTCACCGAAGCCAATAAACTGATTACCATGGGATTTGCCGGACTGGCTGCCGGAATTTATGGTCAAAAGAACGGCTATAGCACAGAAATCTTTGAAATGCACGACAAACCCGGTGGTTTGTGTACCTCCTGGGATCGCAAAGGTTTCACCATCGACGCCTGCATCCACTGGCTGGTGGGATCCAATCCTACCAACGGAGTTGTTCTTACACTTCTTGGTATTCTTGTGGCATCCATCGGTATGGATCTTCAGTCTGGATCTCCAAGATTCAACTTCCATAACGTCTATCTCCTGGGAGGAGTGAAGTTCATCCCA
>DAIDJX010000224.1 GCA_027451165.1 Prolixibacteraceae bacterium
TGAGGAAATTCTCCTCCGTGCGCTGCAAAGGGAGGATCCCCGGCAAATCCTGGACAAACGTTTCCTGAAGGAATACCTCGCTGAAAATTACATTGCGGAAAACGATCCCTGGGAAAGCATTTCCATTTTCGAATCCGGATTGATCCGTGAAAATCCAACCAAAAGGACACAGGTTTTTTATGCCATTGCGCTGAAAAATGCGGGGAAAAACAAATACCTGGAGGTATGCCACAAAATGCTGGATCCGGAAACTTCAGGGCTTCCCATTACACCGGAAGATTATTACTGGAATGGTTTGGCCAATTACCTGCTCGGAAATACCTCCCGTGCCCGCTATGATTACGAACGGTCAGCCGGGTACATGGCGTGGTATGCGGAGTTGTTTCCCTAACCTGCTCTGGGTTTCCTTATGACCAGGAGCGCTCCGGCCAGAACCGTCAGCGCACCTGTCACAGAGACTAAAGTGAATTTTTCCGGTACAACCATCGAAAAATGAACCGCTCCCAGAATTCCCATGACAATGAACGTCAGGATGGGATTCATGATCAATATGATGCTGATCTTGCTGGCCTCGAGGTATTTCAGGCTTAGAGCCAGCGTGGTGTATGAAACCAGCGTGTTCAGACCCAGAAAGATAAGCAGCAACCACCACCCGACACCCAGGTGTGCCAGTTGCGGAAATTTTACAAAAGGAAGGAAAAGAAAGGTTGGCAATCCAAAGAGAAAAAGGTTGAGGGCAACGCCCGAATGCCTGACCACCAGTACTTTCTGCAGAATGGCATAGGTAGCCCAGGCCACTGCCGCCATCAGGATCAGAAAAATGCCCAGGCGGTATTCCCCCTTGTTCTCGGCAAAATGGACCAGCTGCTGGTGGTAAAAAAGCCCCAATCCGGCAATGGCGATTAAAAAACCAATGGCTTGCACCCTGCTGAAACGCTCGTGCAGAAAGACGATGCCTGCAACAGCCAGAAGAATCTGCGCCAGCTGGATAAAGATCTGCGCATTCCCCGGAGAAGTGTATTGGACACCATAGTTGAATCCCAGGTAGTTAAGAGAGAGCATAACAGCTGCGACAATCAGGATCACGGGCGGCTTGACCAGAATCTTCAGGGCTTCCCGCTTTCTGAGCAACACCCACACCAACAAGGGAATAAAAGAGAGGATAAACCGGAACCACACAATGGTTTCGGGATCAATCTTAGTAACGGCAATTTTCAGGGCGATGGCCAATACCCCCCACATGAGGGCGGTGACCAGTGCATACAAAACTCCCTTGGAATGGTTAGACATCAGCTGGTTATCCCCTCAGTTTGGCGCCCTGTTCCTTCTCAAAAGCCTCGAGCAATTTCTCCATGGCCTTGTCGATCAGCTTGTCATTCAGGGTTTTATTGTCGTCGCGCAAAATGAAGCTGATGGCATACGATTTCTTTCCTTCCGGAACGCCCTTGCCTTCATACACATCAAAGAGGCTCACCTCCTTCAGCAATTGCTTTTCTGCCCGGAAAGCAGTCTCCTTCAATGCGGCAAAACGGACACTCTTATCGAGCACCAGGGCCAAATCGCGGCGTACCTCCGGATACCTGGGCAGTTCCCGGTAACGGACACTGTTTTTCTTTTGTTCCTGAAGCAGGTTATTCCACTGAAAATCAGCATAGAAAACCGGAACCTCGAGATCGTATTTTTTCAGCAATTCAGCAGAAACCTTCCCGTAGTCGACCAGTTTCACCTTTGCCGATTCCAGCGAAAGACCATAAGCAAACAGTTCGCTGGTGGTATCGGTGGTATAGAGATGCCCGGGATCGAAACCCATCCGCCGGAGAATATTCTCCACCTGGCTCTTCAGCAGGTAAAACCCGGTGGGAGAGGCAGGCGTCAGCCAGTTGCCGTCTTCGCGGTTGCCGGTCAGGAAAAGCCCCAGGTGTTCCTCTTCGGAATAGTTTTCAGCCGGACTCTCCCGCAGCTGGGTCCCTTTGAAAAAGTAACAGTTGCCGAATTCAAAGAGTTTCAGATCGTTGTTTTTCCGGTTCAGGTTATGGGAGATGCATTCCAGTCCGCCCAAAAGAAGAGTCTGCCGCATCCCGTTCAGGTCGCTGCTGAGGGGGTTGTACAAGCGCACCGTCTGCTCCTGCCGGAACTGTTTCATATCATCATAAGCCGTCGCTTTAACCAGCGAGTTGGACCACATTTCATAGAAACCCTGAGCCACCAGCTGTTCAGAAATCAGGTTTTTCACCTTGTTGGGATCGGGCCAGGCGGAATAATTCACCGATGAATTCACGTGCATCGGGATCTCCACATTGTTGTAACCGTACATCCGGAGGATCTCCTCGATTACATCACACTCCCTCTTCACATCGATGCGGTAGGTTGGCACCAGCACCAACAGTCCCCATTCGGTTTCCTTTTCGATGGAAATCTCGAGGGCATGAAGAATTTTCCTGATGTTCTCCTTCCCCAGCTCTTTCCCGATGAGTCTTTTAATGTTGTACCAGCTCAGTTCCACCGGGAATCCCATCACAGGCTGCGGGTAGATATCCTGAATTTCTGAGGAAATGGTACCTCCTGCAACTTCCTGAATGAGCAATGCAGCCCTTTTAAGGGCATAAATGGTGCCGTTAATGTCGGTTCCCCGCTCAAAGCGGAAGGAAGCGTCGGTATACAAACCATGTCGCCGGGCCGTTTTCCGGATGAACACCGGGTCGAAGCAGGCGCTTTCCAGGAAAACATTTTTGGTCGAGTATTTCACTCCGGATTGGATTCCGCCGAAAACCCCGCCGATGCACATACCTCCTTCGGCATTGCAGATCATCAGGTCTTTGGCATCCAGTTTCCGTTCCGTATTGTCGAGCGTTACAAATGGCGTACCCGCAGGAAGGGTTTTCACCACCACTTTCCCCCCTGTAATCTCAGAAGCATCGAAAGCGTGCAAGGGTTGGCCCGTTTCAAAGAGCACGAAGTTGGTGACGTCCACCACGTTATTGATGGGCGTCAGTCCGATCGCTTTGAGGCGGTTTTGTAGCCAGGCCGGGGATTCCTTCACCTCTACCCCGCTGATGGTCACTCCGGAATAACGCGGACAGGCTTCGGGGTTGACCACCTCCACGGGAATGACCAGGTCGTGGTTTTGCACCCGGAAGGCCTCCACCGATGGTTTCCGGTAGGTTTCGGGTGCATTCCAATGCAGGGCAGCGGCGATGTCGCGGGCCACCCCGAGGTGGGAAGCGCTGTCGATCCGGTTGGGGGTAATGTCTATTTCGATGACATGATCCGATTCCACTTTGAAATAGTCGCGGGCTTTCATCCCCACAGGTGCATTGGCCGGAAGGACCATAATCCCGTCGCCGTCGGTGCCGATGCCGATTTCGATCTCGGAACAGATCATCCCTTCAGAAACTTCACCCCTGATCTTGGCTTTTTTAATGCTGAAAGATTCATTGCCGTGGTAGAGGGTGGTTCCCACTGTAGCCAGCACGACCTTCTGTCCCTGAGCTACATTCGGTGCTCCGCAGACTACCGGCAGGTGTTCCCCGGAACCGGTGCTGACAGTGGTCACACTGAGGTGGTCACTGTTGGGATGTGGTGCGCAGGTAACCACTTCTGCAATCACCAGTCCTTCGAGACCTCCTTTGATGCTTTCCTTCTCTTCCATTCCGCCCACCTCCAGACCGATGCTGGTCAGTAGTTCACACAATTCCTGCGGGTTGAGATCCAGATCAATGTAGGATTTCAGCCAGTTATACGACAAGTTCATTTTCTTTCCCGATTAAAAAGGGCAAAAATAAGGAAAATTCGGGTTGATGCAGGTTTTTGAACCACAGAAGGCACATAAGGTCACAAAAAGATATTTCCATGAACCCTTTTATCCAAGGGAATAAATCCAAAATTGCACCCCGATAGCTATCGGGGCCAAAATCCAAAATTCATTACCCCTGAATTTTATTCATGATATTCTCAAACCGTGTGTTGCTGACCGGATGATAACTGATCACCCTGCCATTGTAAAGCATACAAAAGGTGCCGAACGGATTGGGCACTTTCTGAGCGGTTTCGGCATCCCAAACATCGATCAGCCGGGTTTTCAGGTGATACTTCTTTTCTGCAGTGGCCAGAATGGACTGCACATTTTTCTCCGTATAGGGGCATTGGGGGGAACGCATGATGGTCAATCCTTCTTCGTATTCATCCGGACGGTTCAGCACCCCGGTATTAAACCCGGGGGATTCTGAGGCCGGATCAAATTTCAATGACAGCAGGCTGAAATCTGGCGCTGCCTTGTCGACCACCTCAAATCCCTTTTTGATAAATACCCGCTCATCGGCCATAAAAGATCCTTTCCGGGTGACTACTGCCACTCCTTTCATATTTCCGGCTTTTGCCTCCTTAATGCACTCGTCCAGTAATGCGGAGGCATAGCCTCTTCCCTTATACTCACTTTTAAATCCGACCCAGATGCAGTGGATAAACATATAGCCATCAGCTTGAACCGGACGATGGGCATATTTCCCGGGTATATATTCCAGCATACCCTGGTATCCGCCGCTTTCCGGAAAAAGAACTTTGATTCTCAGTCCCAGGGGATAATGGATACTGAACCATTCCATCTTGTTCCTCAACTCCTTGTGCTTGCCCGCGTCTTTGTACCCGCAAACGCCGTACTCCGCCATGTTTTCCGGGGTAAGGTCAAAAATCCGAAAATCTTTCATTGTTTATATGCAGTTTCATTTGGTTATTCACTTATCCAAATGTATTATGGTGAAGGCTGATCTTATCTTTCAGATCTCTTCTCACTCCTGCCTGATCAGCATAGTGTTTCCAGGAGCGAATCACCCCGTTGATTTCATCAATAATTCTCTCTCCTTTTTTCAGGTTGTTTTCCCTGGCTATGGTCATCAAATCCTCTTTGCTGATGTTTAGTCTTTTCCCGTTGATGCTCAGTGTTTGCCGGTTCACCCAGTAATTCGACTGGTCAAAGGAAAAACACAGGTCATAGGCGGGAGCCAATCTCCACTGTTCCCCCTTTTTCAAAATGAAGCCGAAGTTCTTGGTATGGTCATCGTAGTTGGTAGCCAATACGTTAAATACCATCCTCCGGAACATCTGCTCAGCCTCAGGATATGTAAGCCTCAGTATGCGCATGGTTTGAAACAACTGTTCATAACTGTACCCGTACATGTCATTGAAATCATAATGCTGCAAGCCGCAGAGTGTCTGAATATGATGCCTGACATTTCCTTCCCGGTCAAAACGCCGGGTCATGAAATGCGCTCTTCCGTTTTCTTCCAGCAACTTACTTTCACTGATTTCGATCTGACAATCCCTGGACATCAGGTAATAGGCATATTCCACGCGCCCCCAGCCTGAACTCTCCCCAAACTGTTCCCCGCTGACGCCATCCAGTTTAAGCAACCAATGTTCAAAATCTTTAGGAACATTTCCCTGTCCGGATCGAACCTCTCCTGTTTTCGGATTATAGGCAATAATGGCCTTCGGACGCGCTCCTCCTGCTGAAGTCCCTATTTTTAATATCTCCAGCATGGCTTTTTCTTCCTCCCTGTTCAGATGGGTCAGAAAGGCTTCCCG
>DAIDJX010000225.1 GCA_027451165.1 Prolixibacteraceae bacterium
TAAAATTAGTGGGAGTGTGCGAAAGGGATTTCCAAAATCAGATATACATTTTCCAATTTCAGATAAATGTGAGGTATTGTACCTCACTCCCCGGCACCTGGAAAGAAAATATTTGTCGCTTTTTATACCTCACCCCCTGCCCCTCTCCAAACTGGAGAGGGGAGTTTATTCTTGATCAACAACAAAATACGCTTTGAAAAACTAAACCTCTCCCCCTCTCCATTCTGGAGAGGGGGCCGGGGGGTGTGGTATTAACCAATAATTTCTGAAGGGGATTGCCCGAACTGCTTTCTGAAAACAGTGCTGAAATAGCCCACACGTGAAAAACCACACTTCTCGCTTACTTCAGTGATGGAATACTGCCGGCTTTGCAACAAATCCCTGGCATGGTCGAGCCGGATTGTTCTGATGAAATCGGTGGGAGACTGACCGGTCAGTGATTTGATTTTTTTATACAACAGGGAGGGACTCACGTTGACCGCAGAAGCAAAATCATCCTTGTCAAAATCAGCATTTGACATATTTTTCCGGACTGCTTCCACGATACTTTTTACAAATTTATCGTTCAGTTTGTTTTCCAGGAGGGGTTCTGAAGATTCGGATCTGATCAGTTTCAGAGCCTTACCCCTGACCAGTGCTCGGTTCCTGATAACAGATTTGATACGGAGTTCCAGTAAACCAATATCGAATGGTTTGGTCAGGTAATCATCCGCTCCGAGGCCCAGACCATGCAGTTGTTCTGTCCGCTCGGAAAGTGCAGTCAGCAGGATGACCGGGATATGGGAAGTCTCCCAGGTGGATTTGACCAGACGGCACAATTCAAAACCGTCCATCTTTGGCATCATCACATCGGAAATAACCAGGTCAGGCAAATGCTTTACAATATAATCCCAGGCGATTTCCCCGTTTGCAGCGGTGTTTACGTAAAATTCCCGTCCCAGGGTATTTTGCATGAAAAGAAGCAAATCGTCATTGTCTTCGACAATCAGCAACTTCATGTCAGATGTGGAGTGGTGGTGAGGTTCAGCCAGGATTTTGCCGTTATCCGTATGAAAGGACCAGGGGATTATCTGCGTTGAGGAAGGTGAAGCCTGTTTTTGCTGAAGGGTGGATATTTCCCTGAAAGGCAGGACAATCTGAAAAGTGGATCCTGCATCTTCCTGGCTGACGCAACTGATTGTTCCACCATGCATTTTTACATAGCTTTTTACCAGCAACAATCCGATTCCTGACCCGATAACCTTGCTGTTTACGGCATTTTCTCCGCGGTAAAACTCTTTAAAAAGACGGCGTTGCGCTTTTTTCGGGATTCCAATTCCCTGGTCTTTTACCTGTAAAATCCATCTTTTCGTTTCACATTTCAAATCCACCATTACACGGCTTTCCGGAGGAGAATATTTGATTGCGTTGGAGATCAGGTTGTCAATCACCTTTTCCATCTTCAGTTCATCTACAGCAGTAACAAAAGCCGGACGGTCTGAATTAAATTCGATTTTTATATTCCGGCTCCCTGCAAGCGATTCAAACATGGAACAGCGGCCGGAGATCAGGTGCACAATATCAACCATAGAAAGGGAAAGTCGCTCTTTTCCCACATCCAGTTTCTGAAAATCCATCAGTTGTGTCACCACCATGGCAAGTTTCCGGGCCTGGTCAATCGCAAGTTTTAAAAAATACCTCCCGGAAACCGACAAATCTGTTTCCCGGTCCAGTTCCTCCACCGGACCCTTAATCAAGGTAAGCGAAGTCCGGATCTCATGGGCAGTATTGGTGAAAAATCGCACCTTTTCTTCCGTGTGCTTCTGCTTCAGTTTATTGATGTAGTAGAAAAGTAACAGAAGCATGATACCGGAAAAAGCAAAAATCATCATCAGAATGAACCAACTCCTTTTCCAGAAAGGAGGAACCACCTGAATGGCCAATGACCGCTCCGTAATCAGTTGATTCAGGGAGCCATCCACCAGTTTGATTTTTAAAAGAAATTTTCCACTGGGTAGATTGGTATAGGATACAAAACGGTTTCCGGAAGGGGCATTCCATTCATCGTCAAATCCTTCGAGTTTCCAGGAGAATTTGGAAGCTGGTGAAATGCCCAACGGCAGCAGCTCCAGACTGATGGTATTCTGTGTGTAATTCAGCCTGATCCCATCCAGACTGTCAACAGGGACTTTCAGATTGAAGTCGGGAATATCCCTGACCGAGCGCCCTGAAATCATCAGATCCTGAAAAAAAATCCTGCCACCGGATGGCATTTCCCTGATCAGTTCAGGGGTAAAGATCAAAGCGCCATCATTGGTTCCCCAGGCAAGTTGTCCGTTTCTTAACCGGCAATGTGTTCCCCCGTTAAAGGATAATCTGGATAAAGACAAGTCGGACGAAAAGGTATGCACGGTTTTATTTTCCGGATGGAACCGGAACAGGCCGTTCTCGGTTCCTAACCACAACAAACTGTCGGCATATTGGATATTGTTGATAAAATCAGAAGGCATTCCCGATTCTGTACCAAACTTCTCCAGAATCTGCCCCTGGAAATCACAGCGCAACAACCCTTCACCACCCGTACACACCCACAATTCCCCGTTCAGTTTCAAAATATCCGTAACAACATATCCCACAAGTATCTTCCGGAGTTCCCCCGATTCCTTATCCAGAAGGTTCAAACCATAGCTGCACCCCAGAATGATTTTCCCTGGGGAAATTTCAGTAAAAACACTGATGGGTTCCTTCGGATAAATCCTGAATTGTTCATTTTCAGGAGAATAACAGACAAAGTCTCCATTAACACCACCCATCCAGAGATCACCCTGACCGTCCTTGAAAATATTGAAAATAAAATTGCTGAAAACCGGTGAGCCCTTTTCTCCCTGAGCATAATGAGCAATTTCTTTCCCGGTCCTTGCATCAAGTACATAGACTCCTGAGGAGTAGCTACCGCACCAGATCCTTCCCTGATCATCTTCGCAAAGGGTTAGAAAAACCTGCGCCTGCTCCAGTTTGTTGTTATAGAAGTGCTTCCAGGACCCGGATGGAACATTCCAGCAACTGATCCCGTTGTTCGTGGCAAACCACAATTTACCCCATCTGTCCTCGATCACGCAGTTCACTTCATTGTTCACCAGCGAGTTCTGATTGTTGGTAAGATGGACAATTTGCCTGACCAGCGGCACCGACTGATCAAAAAAAGTGACGCCGGCGCTGATTGTACATACCCATACCCGATGATCGTCGTCACAGAAAACATCATATACCCCATTACCGGGAAGGGAAAATGGATCATCGGCATTCTCCTTGTACACATCCAGAATGCGGTTTCCCGTTTTATCCAGTTTCCAGATACCCTGACCATCCACCCCGATCATCAACGATGCATCGGCATCCTCTTCAATGTCCAGGATGGGCTGTCTGGGAAAACTGGCAGGGAGGATCCGGGACATGTTCCTGGTTTGAAAATCAAAAAGAAACAATCCGTCTGACATGGTTCCCAACCACAGCCTGGACTTGTCCCTGGTAAGGAGTATGGAAGCCACCTGAAAAGGAGCCAGGGTGTTGTCCTGGTAAAGTTGATCAAGTTTCAATGAATGCGTATTGAACAGGCATATTCCGTTTGACATGGTGATGATCAGCTCTTCTTTATCCATCCAGGCCATCGAATACCTTTCTGACCCCATTTCCATGACCTGAGTCAGTTCACCTGACCGGTAGCTGTAAATGCCGGTGGATAAGGCAATCCAAAACACTCCGGAAGGGTCAACCAATAGTTTGTTTAGACTTAACAACTTGATATTTAATATTTTGCTAAGGTTTACCCTCAAATCAAAACGATCTTTAATGCGGTTGTAGATGAATATCTGGCCATTATTGGTATAGGCTATCAGCTGCCCGTTTCCAACCATCATTTTTACAGTGATGTTGTCGACCGATTCGTAGGGGAGCTGATAAAGATGATAATCGTATTTTGTTAACCGTATAATCCCGGTTCTGGAGGAAGCCCAGATGAAACCATTGCTGTCTTTACAAATTGAATAAGTGACCCGTTGAGAAATTCCGTAGAGTGCATTCACGCTGAAAAACTTCACCGGAGCGCCGTAAAGAGTATTTATGGTGCAGATCCATAAAAATATCATGAACCATCTTACCCTGTAACTCATGGCAAAAATCTGATCTGTTTCACGCTTTCTCGTAATATTACCCTTATTGGTCGATTAAAATCGGGAATGCAAAGTTAATCTATTTCTCCGAATGATGGGCGACTGATCTTTCCTCCCCCTTTAAAATCAGGCGGAGGGAACTGTTTTTTGAGAGGTAATTCCATGCCCAGTTGATGAAAATAATCAGTTTATTGCGGACACTCAGAATGAGCATCAGGTGAAGGAACATCCAGATGTACCAGGCAAAATAGCCTTTGAAACGCATAAACGGCAAGTCAACAACGGCCTTGTTCCGGCCAATGGTGGCCATAGAACCCAGGTCGCGGTATTCATAGTCAGTGGTGGATTTTCCGCTGCTGATGGCCTTTAGGTTCCGGGCAAGATTTTTCCCCTGGTTGATGGCCACATTGGCCACCTGGGGATGCCCTTTGGGATACAGCGGGGTTTCCATATAGGCCAGATCGCCGATCACGAAAATGTTCTCCTGTCCGGTGACTTTATTGATCCTGTCTACCCGGATCCTGCCGCCGGGGGCACATGCATCCTCCGGAAGACCGGGGATGCGATTCCCGGTAACTCCGGCTGCCCAGATGACATTCCTGCTCCGGATGACCTGCCCGGAGGTAAGCACTACCTGATCGCCGTCGTAGTTCTTCACGTAAGTGTTCTTGATTACCGTTACGCCCATTTTTAACAGGTACGCTTCTGAAGCCTCCTTTGCCAGGTCGCTCATATTGTTCAGCGTATGTCCACTCCCTTCTACCAGAAAAATCTTCAGGTTGGAAAAATCAATCCTTGGATAATCTTTGGGCAGGATATCCCGCTTAATTTCAGCAAATGCCCCGCTCAATTCCACCCCGGTAGGCCCCCCCCCGACGATCACTATGTTAAAAAGCGCTTCCTTTTCTTCTTCTTTGGAATAGAGTATTTTTTCAAAGGTCTCCAGAATCTCATTGCGGATGGTGATGGCCTGGTGGGTGGTTTTCAGGGTGAAAGCATGCTTCATGATTTCCTGGTTGCCAAAGAAATTGGTTGTACATCCCATGGCCAGTACCAGGAAATCGTACTGAAATTCGCCGATACTGGTCAAAATGGTTTGGGAAGCCGGTCTGACTTCCAACACTTCACCCATCCTGATCCGGACATCCTTTCTTTTCTGAAAAATCTTCCGCAGGGGAAAGGAGATGCTGGAGGGTTCAATCTGTGAAGTGGCCACCTGGTAAAACAGGGGTTGAAACTGGTGATAATTGTTCTTGTCGATCATCACCACCTGATAATTGCTGTGGGCCAAACTCTTGGCCAGGCTGATGCCCGCAAAGCCCCCGCCCACAATGACGATGCGCTTTTGGTTGGTTTCCGGTATTTGTAGCATGTATAAATGGTTGTGTGTTTGTGTTGCTTTTCAACCACAGGAGGGGGGC
>DAIDJX010000226.1 GCA_027451165.1 Prolixibacteraceae bacterium
CTTTTGCATGTTCGTTGACCTGCATGAAAGCCAATGCCCAGGAAAATATTATCAAAACAGGAATCACCAATGCCTTCTTCGGGGATTTCAACCTTTCCTATGAACGGTTGATTACTGAGGTAAGCTCCCTGCATTTCAAAATCGGCTACTTTAATCCGATGGCCAGTTTTACCCTGTCAGAGAAGGTTATTACCCCCGACGAATATACTTTCATCAAAGACAAGGGTGGATTTCACACCTCCCTGGAATATCGTTTTTACCTTTCCGGCGAAAAGACCCTGCAGGGTTTCTATCTGGCTCCTTTTCTCCGGCATTTCAACCAGAAAGTCCACTACACCGATATGATCGATGGTGATAAATTCAATGTCAATGCCAAAATGTCGAACTTCGGACTGGGCGCACAGATGGGGTACCAGCTTATCCTGGCGAAAGGATTAACCTTCGATTTTTACTTTCTGGGCCTCAGTCTTGACCGTTATGCCGGAAAACTGGAATACAAGCTTGCACAACCCCGGTCAGGATTCAATTATTCCAGCATTACCGACAATATCGACAAAACGCTGGAAGACTACCATTTCATTGCGAAGAACACCACCCACCATGTCAAAACCGACCGTGACGACGTGAAGTTTCCTTTCTTCCTTCCCGGGATCCGCATTGGTGTTAGTGCCGGTTACGCATTCTGAAATTCATACAGCATTATAACAAAGGTTTCTGGATGCAAGGCAAGGGTATAATCTTCCTGACTTTTCTGATTATGCCCGTTCTATTACTGGCACAGGAAGACAGAACCAAAAAAAAATGGCTCCAGCCCGACAAATACCTTTTTAACCCTTATGAAAAGGAGAAAGTGTCAGTTTCCGAAGCAGAATACCGGTTATACCGGCTGATTTGGATTTCCGGATGTCAAAGGGCAAAGATTCTATCCCTCTATCTGCCTCTCTGACTTTCGTAGCACAGACTCATGCCGGGGATCTTACTGAGCATTATACTCCAAATAAGAAATGTGACATGCACAGCTGGTCCAAAAAAGGAACCTGGACGCCCTGTTGTTACACATCCGATCATGCCAACGCGGGCTGCAGCTGGAGTAAACCAGGGGAACTGACCCCCTATAAAGCGGATGGATTTGAGGTTGTCTACTTTGATTACCAGATACCTGTCCCGGGAAATGTCCTGGAAAAATGGAAAAAGAATCCAACCAATAACGATATGCTTTTGAATATGGGCCAATGGTCAACTGAAAGCTGGAAAGCAATCGGCGTAGGAATTTACGGCAACTATGCTTCGGTTTGGTTGGGGAAATTACCGGATAAAGAAGGGGCGCCAAAAACAGAAACTAAAGAAAATCACCGAGTTTGGATTTGCAAACCTACTCATTCCATCGGGGCTGTATCAATCGGAATATTGCGATGCATTTTTACTCTGTGGAACTCTGTGCAAAACTCTGTGGAACTCTGTGAAACTGTTTTATCAATCTTTCACACACCGCACAAAATATCCCCTACCCCTCGGACTGTAGTACTTGATCAGCTGTGAGGTGTCGTAGTTAAATCCCCAGTGGTAACCATTGGTTTCATCACGGGGAACTGCCTGCCACCAGGAGGCAAACATGCCCTGCTGTACAAAATCAAGTGCATCAGTACAACGGAAACCCCCCTGGCACCGCATTGAATTCACTGCTGTTGTTGCTGGCGGGATTATTCCCCGGCGTTCCAGAATAAGAGGAAGCATTCCAACCCGATTTGGCTGCCATAGCCTTGGCAATTCTGTTACCGGAGCCTCCAAACCCATACCCGTTATCCACCAGGTAAGCCCACAAAGTGGCCCAGTCCTGATCACCAGGAATATGCCAGCCTTGCGGACATATTCCCCTGATGGTACCCCCGGGTGCCGGAGTTTCTCCTTTGGTTGCAGCCTTCCAGTTGTACATCACCCCATAGAGGGCATAACCCGGAGCCTGCTTAGCTTCAGCCACATTGTTACCATAATACCCCTTTACATAATAATAGGCTTCCGTATTGCTTCCCGGTTTGGGCGGTGTAACAGAAGGGAGATAAGCCAGGTTCTCCACCATCCAAACTGCAGTTCCGAATTTTTTGGTCTTGTAGTCTTTCCCGTCAACAGTCACGGTACCATAAGCATCCTTATCATACACTTCCACAGAATCACGCACAACAGAAATGATATCACCTGCGGCATTGAAAATTTGGGTGGTGAAGTCGTTAAATCCCGGTTTCGATCCGACTGTCCATTGAAAAGTTGTCTCTCCGGAGGCGTTGCTGATCATAAGCTCATCACGGAAAGTTCCCTCTCCCCGGATAAAAACAGTGCAGCCAGGAACAGGCAATCCGGCGTTGTCGGACACCCTGAAAACCAAATCAAGGGCAGAGGAGAAATGGACCTTCCCGGGGTTGACAAATTGTGTCGTCAACTTCACCGGAGCACGCCACCGCACACTTTTTACCAATTCCAGTTTTCCGGAATCAAAATCAGCGCCGTCAAGACCTGCACATTCCAGGTTACCTGTTGTCTGAAGCTCTCCACCTTCCTCTATAATTGAATTCCATGCGGTAAAAGATCTTAGACCAGTGGTGGCACTTACCTGCTGCAAGCGGGCTGAATGGTCAATGACAGTAAAGGGTATTTGGCGGGCCGAAAAAAGCGGCCTTCCATAAATTTGAATGGCTGTGGATGGAAACAGGGAAAGCCGGGCATACGCGTCAGTATTGCCGGAGAGGGACACAGGCAATTTAGGGTATTCCATACTTCCGTTGAATAGAGGACTGAACTGGCTCTTTTCTCCGGAATACTCCCAGCCCTGGTTAAAATTACAGCTTTGGTCGATTTTCCAGGTGCCATTTAAAGTTCCTTGAGTCCTCAATTCCAGTTGCTGGTTTAGTTCTATCCGGAATTCGACCCACACCGGAATTCCATCAATAAGGAATTTGATGCTCACTTTCCGGACAGTCATCACCTGCTGGGGTGGAAGATTAAGGCCAACAGCCTCTGCGATCGAAAAGGAGAGGTCACTTTTTATTTTGCCCTGCCCATTAACAGTCACTCTCCCCCACCCTAACTCTCCAAGACTACTTTTGGTTACTTCATCGATTCGCCCTTTACCCACAAAGCGGAAGGAAAGGTCACCTTCTTCTGAAAGCTGAAGATTACCGTTTGACATGGAAATCCGGAACTTATCATTTGGATTGACCTGTATGGAGAGGTTTTCCTTACTCCCCTGGATAGTTGGGAACAGGGGCTTGTCGGTTCCCGGTGATTGGAGCGGGCTGACCACCTGTCTGATCCCATTTCCCAAATCATAAACAATTAACACAGGGTGAACCACCCCTCCGGCATCGGTAAATGCCCGGGATAGCGCATCCAGACTGCTCTGGCTGCTAACCGGTGTCAGGGGATCCATCCATACAGTACTCATTTTCAGCTCCTTATTGACAAATACCTCCTGTAAACCAGCCGGGATTGTTTGCAACATGAACTTGCCATTGTTGCTGTTCACTGAAATTACCTTCCGGAGAAAACCGGTAGTATCATTTTCCGCCACGAAAATATCACCATATTTCAGGGCTGCTCCATTTCTTTCCGGCGTAAGTGTGGCCAAACCGTCAGCAAGGTTAAATGAATCAAGCTTAAATTTGCCTTCCAGACTGACATAGGCATTGCTGATCCCGGATACATCTGCTGAATTGGTGATCAACACATATTGAATTTCAGCGGATTGCGTAATCCTGAAGGATTTTGGATAGGCATAAAAAGAACGCCTGTAAACTGAAATCCGGAGGCTGTCGCCTGTAAGGAACTGAAAATCAGCCAAACCTGAAGCGATTCCCTTTTTAAGGAATACTTCGCCGCTGTTTCCGGATTGTTGCTGCAAGGTGATGGAACCGCCGGAAGAAGCGCCCATTACCTTAAATGAGCTGGTTTTACCCTTATAAAATACTTTTACGAGAAATTGACCTGGAATACCCACTTTGAGTGATAGCAGCTGGTGAGGGAAAAAGCTGAGGTTATTATCTTCCATCACCTTTTGTCCCAACAGGTTATAGACTGCAATGCTACCATTCCCGGAAACATCATTACCCAAAGCAATAGTTGCCGTACCAGGCTGATTCTGAAGAATCCGGAAACGGCTTTCACTGGTTAAACCAGAGGAGGTGGTTCCCTGGAAAGCCTTTTGGGTGAGGTTGATGATATAATCCTTCCGGGGTGGCAGATCACTAAAGAGTATGCTGGTTTTGTTGCTTACATTTTCCACCAGAATCGAATCCAGTGGAGAGGTTTCGTTCCCGTTCAGGGCAGAAATCGTATAAATCAAATCCTGACCGGACGACATCCCTGTAATGAAAATCAGCAAAACGAAATATAGGTAACGCATTCTCTGGATATTACTCTATCATAAAACCCCTGAGAAAGGGATTGGTTCAAAGACGGGCAAATATACACGATTTAAATATACCTGAATTTTCACTTGAGGATTTTGCAGGTATCCCAGCAGAAAACTCTTAAATTTTAAAAGTAATTTCAGGAAGGAAATAATAATCTGTTAATTTTGACCATTGGATCATTGGATCCGGGATATTTTAGATGGACAGCCAACAGATATTGAATAAAACCAATTGTAAAGATAAAATTCATTACGATGAAATGTTTAATTACCCATTTCCTTTTGCTGTGTTTCCCGGTATGCGTGACAAATGTTTATGCAGGAATAGTATCAAAAGAAACTGCCGTTAAAGTTGCCCATAACTTCCTGAAAAACCAGGGGAATCCGGAAAATCTCAAAAGTTCAGGCAATTTAATGTTTTGCCAGCCTTACGGCAATATTCGTCTGACAGATGGTACAGCCAGCGAAAATCCTGCATTTTTTGTCTTTAATACTGAAAATCAGGGATTCGTAATTATTTCAGGAGATGATGCCCTATCTCCTGTATTGGCCTATTCCAAAGATAATCCCTTTGATTTCAGCCATATGTCTCCAGGATTGGAAGCCTTATTAGGGGATTATGAAACCGCAATCAGTTATGCTGTGCGGAAAGACCTGAAAGCAACCACCACTGTAAAAGAGGAATGGGCAAACCTGTTGCAGGGAGAACTTAAATCCGCCTTTGCCGTCGATAGTGTTCAAGCCATGACTACCACCAAATGGGGATATGGCTCACCTTATAACAACATGTGCCCGGCTGATCCCAAAGCCAGTGTTAAAAACGGGGGCAGATGCCCGGCAGGATGCGCTGCTGTGGCCATGGCGCAGATTATGAAATTCTGGAACAGTCCGGTAATAGGTATTGGATCAAATATTTACGGATCTAATTACGGTGATTTGTCGGCCAATTTCGGATTGACCTGGTATGACTGGAAAAACATGCCTGATGTAGTGGAGAATTCATCCCCGGGATATCAGAAAAATGCAGTAGCCACCTTGATATACCATTGCGGAGTGAGTGTTGATATGGATTATGCCTATAATAAAAGCGGCAGCTATTTCATTTGTGAACCTGAACCTTACTCCTATTTAAACTGTGTATTGAAAGCTTTACCGAAATA
>DAIDJX010000227.1 GCA_027451165.1 Prolixibacteraceae bacterium
GTCCGGCCAGTGGATACTGGATTACGGGATGGACAAGACAGTAAATCGTCGGTTCAGCTACGGTCTTTCAACTGACAAGCCTATCGTTGGTGACTTCAACAACGGATGAAAATGAAAATACAGTTCAACAAGATCTTTTCTCCGGCCCCTGCAATGACAGTGATCCTTCTTGGAATGATGCTGTTCCTCCTTCCCCTGGAAGGCCGTCCGCAAAAAACTGCAAAAGACGGGCAATCCTTTCCTGTTACATTCGGACTGAATGCCTATTCTTTCAACGACCTGCTGACGGCGAAAAGCAGCCGGGATAACCAGCCTTTGTTCACTTTTTTCAATCTGCTCGACTGGTGTGCCTGCCAGAACATCAAGGCGGTGGACCTCACCGGCTATTACTTTCCGGGATATCCGGAGGTACCTTCCGATGAATACATTGCAGCCATTAAGGGAAAAGCGGCTAAACTGGGCATTACCATTACCGGTACCGGTATCCGGAATAATTTCGCAAACCCCGACCCGGCTGCCCGGAAAGCCGATATCGAGCTGGCTAAAAAATGGATCGTGGTGGCCTCCAAACTGGGCACCCCGGTGATTCGTCTTTTTGCCGGAGCCATTCCGCAAGGTTATGAGAACAACTGGGATGAACCTGCAGGCTGGATGACTGAATGCTTTAAGGAGTGTGCAGCTTTCTCAGAAAAATACAACGTGAAAATCGGCATTCAAAACCACGGGGATATGTTGCAGACCGGGGAGCAATGTGTGAAAATCATGAAAACCGTCAACTCAAAATGGGCGGGTATCATCCTCGATACCGGTAGCTTTAAAACGGAAGATCCTTACAAAGACATTGAAATGGTACTCCCCTATGCTGTTAACTGGCAGGTGAAGGAAAGCATCTTTGGGGTCAGTAAGGATGTACCCCTGGATGCCGTAAGGCTGATGAAAATCATCAAAAAGGGCGGTTACAAAGGGTATCTTCCCGTGGAAACCCTGGTCATGAAAGGCAGGTCATATGATCCTTTCACGCTGGTGCCTGAGTTTACGAAGAAACTGGAAGAGGCGAGGAAAGAAGTGTTTTGATTCTCATGCCTATTAGGACTAAAGCCCAGGCGTTTTGGCTTATGGTTTACCCCCGGCATGAATGCCGGGGTTGGCACGGCTTCCAATTATTAACTATCACATTAAAAATGCCGGGGTTGGCCTGGCAAATTATTATATTACCAACCCCAGCATTCATGCTGGGGGTATAAAACAAGTTATTATGATCAACAAAATTTGTCTCATCACCACGTTGCTTTTTATTAACAGCCATGCCTTTTCCCAGCTCAACTTCGGGGAATCAAGGAAAATCAATGACAACTGGAAATTCAGGAAGGGCGACATTAAGGAAGCAGCCCAAGCCGGGTTCGACGATTCCAAATGGCGAACCCTGGATCTCCCGCACGACTGGAGCGTGGAAGGGCCTTACAGTCCGACCTTCGCCAGCGCCACCGGGTATTTACCGGGGGGTATAGCCTGGTATCGCCGTACCCTGGATATTCCTTCAGACAAGCAAGGGAAACAGGTATATATCTATTTTGAAGGCGTTTACCGGAATTCAGAAGTATTCATCAATGGTAAATCAGTGGGAATGCGCCCCAATGGATACATCTCCTTTTATTATGACATCACTTCCCTGGTGAAACCCGGATCAAAAAACAGTATTGCTGTCAGGGTGGATCACAGCAAATCGGCCGACTCCCGCTGGTATACCGGATCAGGAATTTACCGGGATGTTTACCTCATCTACGCCAATCCGGTGCACATTGCCCCCTGGGGGATATATTTTACCTCGCGTGAATCGGGAGAGAGCCAGCATATGGCTGGTGTGCAGACCACCCTTGAAAACGCGGGCACCAAGGCTGAGAACCTTATTGTTATTCAGGAATTGACCGACCGGCAAAACCAGGTGGTTGCGAAGTCTTCACAAAAAGTGAAAGTCGGGGCACAGACCAAAGAGACGCTGACCCAGGAAATAATGGTTAAAAATCCTCATCTGTGGTCACTGGAAGATCCATACCTGTATCGCATCAGGACCAAAATACTGAAAGGGAAAGAGCCAATTGACCAATCAGAGACGGCTGTCGGATTCAGAACCCTGCGCTTTGACGCCAACAAAGGATTTTTCCTGAACGGCAAATCACTGAAAGTGAAAGGGGTGTGTCTGCACCACGATGCCGGTTCATTGGGATCGGCTGTTCCCTGTGAAGTGTGGGAATACCGGCTTCAAAACCTGAAATCACTGGGCTGCAATGCCATTCGTACCAGTCACAACCCACAGACTCCGCTTCTCTATGACCTGTGTGACAAGCTGGGTATCCTGGTGTTGAACGAAGCATTTGACGAATGGGAATTTCCTAAGAAGAAATGGCTGGAAGGCTGGAATGTAGGCACACCCGGGTTCGAGGGCGCATCGGAATTCTTTCAGGAATGGGGAGAAACCGATCTCCGCGACATGGTCCTGCGCGACCGGAACCATCCTTCTGTCTTCATGTGGAGCATCGGCAATGAAGTGGATTATCCCAATGATCCCTATTCCCATCCCATCCTGAATAAGGAAGGCATCCAGCAGCAGCATACAGCCGGGTATTTGACGGACCATCCCCATGCCGACCGCCTGGGGGCTATTGCCAAAAGGCTGGCTGCAGTCGTGCGGAAATATGATGCCACTCGTCCTGTTACTGCCGGACTGGCCGGCCCTGTTATGTCCAATGAAACGGAGTACCCGGGAGCCTTGGATGTGGTGGGATACAACTATACGGAAAACCGCTATGACATGGATCACGCCAAATATCCGGAAAGGGTGCTGTATGGAAGCGAAAACGGCCATTCCGTTGACGCCTGGATGGCAGTCAGGAACAACGACTATATATTTGGGCAATTCCTGTGGACTGGCATAGACTATCTCGGGGAATCGCATGCCTGGCCCTCCCGTGGTTTTACCTCCGGATTACTGGATCTGAATGGCCATAAAAAGCCAAGGGCCTGGTTCAGGGAGAGTCTCTGGTCGGAAAAGCCGATGATTTATGCCGGTACGATAAAGAAAGGGGGCAGAGAAAGAATCGCCCCGACCGATGCCCCTCCTCATTGGAATTATCAGTTGGGAGATACTGTTCGGGTCATCTGTTTTACCAATTGCTATGAGGCAAAAATCCTTTTGAACGGGAAAGAAACGAAAAACTCCGACAACCCTGATTATAACAGGGGAATATTAAGCTGGGAAATCCCCTTTGAGCCGGGTAAACTGGAAGTTATCGGGATACCCTCTTCAGGCCCGAATGTTCAGTTTGCCCTTGAAACCAGTAACAGGCCATTTGCCATCCAGGCTGATGCGGTAAATGATACCATCAGTGCAGACAAAGGGGTGGCACTCATCCAGGTAACCATTGTGGACGAAAAAGGCCTGCCGGTTTTTCTTTCCGACGATGAAATAACCTGCACAGTCAGTGGTCCGGTCAGGCTGCTGGGCATGGAAGCATCCAATCCGACCGATATGGGAAATTACAGCGACAACCGGCAAAGGGTTTTCCAGGGGAAAATGATGGTCTATGTCCGTTCAATGGGGGAAAAAGGAAAGGGAAAAGTCATTCTGGAAGCCCCCTGGCTGGAAAAAGCGGAAGTCGGACTGGAAGTAAAATAACCGGGGTTGAAGGAATAACATAAATCCGTATCTTTGTATTTTAGTGCCTATATGGCAGGCCAGCTCACCTGTATATCTGAGTTGTTAATTTTTTTATCCGGCATGAACAACATCGTTGAAGTAATCAGGAAAGATCTCTGGCTGAACAGCAACGAAAAAGACCGTATCAGTGGTGAACGCTTCTTCAAGGAAGAGATAAAGCTGTACGGTATGAAAGCCACCATGATCCGTAAGATCTCCGATAAATACCGGGATCAGGTGAAAACACTCCCGAAAGAAGAGATTTTGCAGCTGTGCGAAGAGTTGTGGAAAAGCGGCTATTTCGAAGAATCCATTGTGGCCATTGAGTGGGTCATCTGTTTGAAGAAACAGATCAGCGCTGATGATTTCAGGATCCTGGAAAGATGGGTGCATCAATATGTCAGCAACTGGGCCAGCTGTGACACCTTATGCAACCATCCGGTCGGCGACCTGGTCATGAGTTATCCTGAATTTCTGGGTGACCTGAAAAGGTGGACCCAATCTCCCAACCGCTGGGTCCGGCGAGCTTCCGCTGTCACCCTGATCGTCCCGGCCCGCAAAGGATTGTTTTTACCCGATGTTTTTGAAATTGCGGAATTATTGCTGACCGATAAGGATGATATGGTGCAGAAAGGGTACGGGTGGATGCTGAAAGCTGCGTCTGAGGCACACCGGGAGGAAGTTTTTCAATTTGTACTGAAACACAAAGCCATAATGCCACGAACCGCGTTGCGGTATGCCATTGAAAAAATGCCTGAGGAGATGAGGAAAAAGGCAATGGAAAAGGGATAACGGTTGTTATCCTGTTAAACATAAAAGTGTATATTATGAAAAGAGTAACTTTATTGTTTCTGATCCTGGTGGTTCTATCCCAGGGATGTAAAACCACCAAAACCCAGCGGGGCGCGATGATTGGCGCCGGCGCAGGAGGAGCCATTGGAGCAGTAGTTGGTAAAACTGCCGGAAATACTGCCGTTGGAGCAGTAATCGGAGCTACAGTCGGAGGGGTGGCAGGAGCCATAATCGGGAAAAAGATGGATCAGCAGGCCAAGGAAATTGAAAAGGAAATCCCGAATGCCGAAGTCATTCATGAAGAAGGTTCAGAAGGGATCATTGTGAATTTCAGTTCAAAAGTGCTGTTTGCTTTTGATAAATCAGACCTGACGGATGCCTCCAGGCAAACCATCCAGGATTTGGCATCCATCCTGAACAAGTACCCTGATACCGATTTGACCATCCAGGGGCATACCGATAGCAAGGGAACTGAAAGCTACAACCAGAAACTGTCGGAAACCAGGGCCGGGAAAGTGGCTGAATATCTTAAAACGCAAGGCGTTGCTGCAGCGAGGGTAACTGCCGTGGGCTTTGGAGAATTGCAGCCGGTGGCTACCAATGAAACCGATGAAGGCCGCGCTGAAAACCGCCGGGTGACCTTTGTGATCATTCCCAATGAGAAAATGAAACAGGATGCATTAAACGAAGCTAATAAGAAATAATAGTTGAATATGAAAAGAATATTTGCTTTGTTGGTTGTGTTGTCCGTTTTGGCAGCCACCACACCCTCCTTTGCACAAGGTTTTGGTGTAAAAGGATCGTTTAATTTCTTTAACCTGGCACAAAAAAATGCCTCTGGGACCAAAGTTGAAAATACCATGATCCCCAAATTTGATGCGGGATTATTTTATGAAGCTTCCATCGCTCCGGAATTTTACCTGCGTCCGGAATTGAATTTTGCCGCCAAGGGAGCAAAAATGAAAGGAACCTCCGAATCAAAAATACAGGTGAACTATCTCGAGGTCCCTGTTATGTTCCTTTATAAAGGTGCACTCTCCGGAGGAAATGTGATGCTGGGATTCGGACCATACC
>DAIDJX010000228.1 GCA_027451165.1 Prolixibacteraceae bacterium
CAGGGATTTACAGCGGAAATGGTACGAGATAGGTCAGGTGCCACAGGCTAAAATGAAGGATCTTTGGGATACCTATCATTTTCATGTGGAGAACTTCTACGATTATATCAAAATCAACAAGGAACTGCGTGACCTTGATCTGAAAAAGAACCTGGAGGTCAAAATCGGAATTTGCGAAAAGACCGAAGAATTGCTGATGGAAACCTCAGTGATAAAGGCTTTCAACGCCCTTCAGAAATACCATGAAGAATGGAGGGAAACAGGTCCCGTTCCTTCTGATAAGAAAGATGAAATTTGGGAGCGTTTCAAGGCTGCCACTGCGAAAATCAACCAAAAGCACCAGGAGTATTTTGAGAAGAAGAAACTGGAGCAGAAAAAGAATCTGGATGCCAAAACCGCTCTTTGTGAAAAAGCGGAAGAAATTAGTCTGGTTTCGTTTGATACCCACCGGGACTGGGATGAAAAATCAAGGGAACTGGTTGAATTGCAGAAGGTTTGGAAGACGCTCGGATTTGCTCCCAAAAAGGAGAACAACAAAATTTATGACCGTTTCAGGGCTGCCTGTGATAAATTTTTTATCAACAAACGGGAGTTTTATTCCAAAAACAAAGACATTCAGCAGACTAACCTGCAGATGAAAATTGACCTTTGTATGGAAGCAGAAACGATCAAAGAGAGTACCGACTGGAAAAAGGCTACCCAACAGTTCATCGATATTCAGAAGCGCTGGAAGGAAATTGGCCCGATCCCCCGGAAAAGCAGCGATGCCATCTGGAAACGGTTCCGTGCAGCCTGCGATTATTTCTTCGAACGGAAAGCTGCGCATTTCAGCGATATTGATGGGGAACAGTTTGAAAATCTGAAGCTGAAGGAAAAACTGATCGAGGAAGTGGAAAACTTCAAAGCGGATGACGACCCGGCAACAGCGCTCAGAAACCTGCGTGATTTGCAGCGCCGATGGACAGAAATAGGCCATGTGCCGCTCAAATCCAAGGATGCTATCCAGCACCGGTTCAGGGAAGCCATCAATAAACAGTTCGACGAACTTAAAATTGACAATGGCAACCGCACTTCATTCAATTTCAGAAACAAGATTGAATCCATGACCGATAACGCCCGGGGATTGTCGAAGGTGCGCTCGGAGCGTGAAAAATACATGATGAAATTGAAACAGCTGGAAACAGATCTTACGCTTCTGGATAACAATATTGGTTTCTTTGCCAATTCCAAGAATGCCCAGGCGCTGATCGCCGATGTCAACCAGAAAATCGTTGACACAAGGGAGAAAATTGAACAGCTGAAGGAAAAAATCCGAATTATCGACGATCTCGACAAATCTGAATATTGAGCAAAAGCCGGCTATTGCCGGCTTTTTTGATTTATAGGAATGTCACCTGAATCAAAGATAATTTCCACTGAAAAGTATATTTTTGTGCGTCTTTGTAACCAATACTGTTTGCCGTGATGGATACCCGTTACATATTTGTTACCGGAGGTGTGACTTCATCTCTCGGGAAAGGCATTTTGGCTTCCTCTCTGGCTAAGTTGCTTCAGGCCAGAGGGTATTCGGTAACCATTCAGAAACTGGACCCATACATCAATGTGGATCCGGGAACCTTGAACCCATACGAACACGGTGAGTGTTTTGTCACCGACGACGGAGCGGAAACCGACCTGGATCTGGGCCATTATGAACGTTTTCTCAACATTCCCACCTCCCAGGCCAATAACATCACCACCGGGCGGATTTACCAGACGGTAATCAGCAAGGAACGGAGAGGCGACTATCTCGGGAAAACCGTTCAAATCATCCCCCACATTACCGACGAGATTAAAAGACGGATTAAGTTGCTGGGATCAAAGGGCAAATACGATATTGTCATTACAGAGATCGGGGGAACTGTCGGTGACATCGAATCCCTTCCCTATATTGAAACCGTCAGACAATTAAAATGGGAATTGGGCAATAAGGCGCTGGTGATCCACCTGACGCTGGTACCCTTCCTGTCTGCTTCCGGAGAATTAAAAACCAAGCCTACCCAGCACTCTGTCAAGCAATTGCTGGAGAACGGAGTTCAGCCCGATGTGCTGGTTCTTCGTACTGAACACCATATTGATGAGAACATCCGTGCCAAAGTGGCCTTATTTACCAATGTAGCCATTGAGGCGGTGGTCCAGTCGATTGATGTGCCTTCCATTTATGAAGTGCCCTTGAAAATGCTGGAAGAAAAACTGGATGTCACTGTGCTGAAAAAGCTCGATTTACCAGTAACAGATACTACCGATCTGGGAGCCTGGAATGAATTTCTCTCCAGGTTGAAAAATCCGGAACATACGGTGAATATTGCCCTTGTCGGGAAATATGTGGAGTTGAGGGATGCCTATAAATCGATTGCTGAAGCACTGATTCATGCCGGAGCTGCCAATAATACCAAAGTGAACATCAAATGGGTGCATTCGGAGACCATCAATCCGTCGTCGCTGGAGAAAAAACTTGCGAACATGCACGGTATCCTGGTGGCACCAGGCTTTGGAAACCGGGGAATCCAGGGTAAAATTCTGGCCACCCGTTTTGCCCGCGAAAACAACATTCCTTTCTTTGGCATTTGTCTGGGAATGCAGATTGCCGTGGTTGAATTTGCCAGGAATGTTCTGGGGCTGGAAGGCGCCGATTCCACCGAAATGGAACCGCTTACCCCACATCCGGTAATAGACCTGATGAATCAGCAAAAGGAAGTTATCGACCTGGGCGGTACCATGCGTCTTGGCGCCTTTGACTGCCGGCTGATTGCCCGGAAATCAAATGTCTTTAATGCCTATAATACGCTGACCATCAGGGAAAGACATCGCCATCGCTACGAGTTTAACAACTTCTACCTGCATCAGTTTGAAAAAGCAGGTATGAAAGCGGTAGGTGTTAATCCCGAAACCGACCTGGTAGAAATTATTGAGATTCCAGCACACAGATGGTTTGTCGGGGTACAATTCCACCCGGAATACCGGAGCACCGTGCTTAATCCCCATCCTCTCTTTGTCGATTTCATTAAAAATGCTTTAGTCTGAAACAATAACTATGGATAAAAATTCAATTATCGGCATCGTTCTGATATTTGCCGTTCTCGTCGTTACATCGATTGTTACCCAACCTTCAAAAGAGAAAATTGCAGCTGCCCGAAAACAGCAGGATTCCCTTCAAAGGGTAGAAATGCTCCGGCAACAGCAAATGGCGGAAGAGCAAAAGGTTGCGGCTGCGGAGGTCGATTTGCGTCCTGATTCTGTAAAGGAAGCTGAACAGCTCCAAAATATGGAAAGTCAGCTGGGCGTTTTCAGTGTGGCCGCGCAGGGTGAAGATCAGTTCTATACGCTGGAAAACAACCTTGTAAAAATTACTTTCTCTGCAAAAGGCGGTAAAATTTATTCCGTGGAGCTTAAAGATTTTAAGACCCATGATCAAAAGCCGCTTATTCTTTTCGATGGGCCGGAAAACCAGTTCGGACTCAACTTCTTCTCTAACAATCGCAGCATTCAAACCGACCAGCTCTTTTTCCGGACAGCTTCGCCTGCCGCTGTGGTTGTAAACGGACCTGATGTAAAAACTACCGACAAAGGAGATGAGAAGTTCAACCGCTCCAATTCTTTCAACAGTGAGTCAGTGAGTTTCCGTCTCCAGGTTGATCAGGACAGCTATCTTGAATATGTTTATACATTGAGATACAACACTTTCATGGTTGATTTTGATGTGAAAACAGTCGGGATGAACCAGTTGATCCCTTCCAATCAGCCATACCTCAATATGATCTGGGAATTCGATGTTTTGCGTCAGGAGGTGAAATCGAAATTCGGGGAAGATCAAAACAACAACGTCTTTTTCAAATACTTTGGGGATGAAGTGGATAAACTCAAACCCAACAAATCGGATGAAAAGAACCTTCCAACCAGGATAAAATGGATCGGAATGAAACAGCTTTTTTTCAATTCCACCATTATTGCTGACGAATCTTTTCCAGTTGCTTCCGTGAGACTGGACAGGTTGCCTGAAAACAACAATATTCTTGGTAACTTTTCTACAGCCATTTCACTCTCCTATGAAGGTAAAACACAGGAAAACTGGGGAATGCAGTTCTATTTCGGCCCTAACCATTTCAAAACCCTCCGTCAGTATAAAATGGATTTGGAAAGGCATGTTAACCTGGGATATTCCATTTTGAGGCCGGTTAACCGTTACCTGATTATTCCGGTATTCAATTTCCTCCGGGAATACATTGGCAATATGGGAATAGTAATCCTGCTCCTGACGATTTTCATCAAACTCGTTCTGTTCCCTTTCACCTACAAATCCTATATGTCTCAGGCAAAAATGAGGGTATTAAAGCCTGAAATAGATGAGATCAATGCCAAATTCGGGAACGACAAACCGATGGAAAAACAACAGGCTACCATGGACTTATACAAGAAGGCCGGGGTAAACCCCATGGGCGGTTGCCTTCCGATGTTGTTGCAAATGCCCATCCTGTTTGCCATGTTCTTCTTTTTCCCGGCTTCCATTGAGCTGAGACAGCAAGGATTTTTGTGGGCTCATGATTTATCCACCTATGATTCCATTCTGAACCTTCCGTTCAACATTCCGTTTTATGGCAGTCATGTGAGTCTTTTCTGCCTCCTGATGACCGTGACCACGATAATTTCAACTTATCAGAGTTCGCAGGTGACGGCAGGCGCCAGCATGCCTGGAATGAAGACCATGATGTATATCATGCCGGTGATGTTCATGTTCCTCCTGAACAGTTATTCTTCCGGATTGAGTTATTATTATTTCCTGGCGAATGTGATCACCATCGGTCAAACCTATGTGGTACGCGGCATGGTAGATGAGAATAAAATCAGGTCACAGATTATGCTAAACAAAAAGAAGAATCCAACCAAATCAAAATTTCAGCAGCGCCTTGAACAGATGGCAAAGGAAAGGGGAGTGCAAACACCTAATGTTAAAAAGAAATAACCGGGTAATTAAACTATTTAATTCCTGAAAAGTCAAAGCGAAATAATTGAAAACTCAAAAACTTATTTATGTACAGATTAGGATTAATGGTCGTAGCAGCATGGCTGATCGTTTTGGCCGGATGCGGCAGGTTTGGACAAAGTAACAACCAAAGTAATGAGCAGGGAAATTCACAGAATGGAAGACCCGGCGGTATGGGTAATTTTGGGCCCGGTGGTGGTCCCGGACAGTTTTCACCAGAAGATATGGCCAGAAGGCAGATTGAAATGATCGGTGAATTCGTGACTTTCACAGAAGGGCAGGAAGAGAAATTGATGGAAGTGTTCAAGAAATCTGGCGAAAAAATGACAGAGATGCGCCAGGGTAAATCTTTCCGGGATATGAGCGACGAAGAACGTCAGGAAATGCGCTCCAAAATGGAAACTATTAATGCTGAGAGAGATAAGGAAATAAAAGCCCTGCTTTCAGAAGAACAGCAAAAACAATATGAAGATTATCTGAAAGAGATGCAGCAGCGCAGATCGGAAAGAATGCAGCAACGTCCGCAAAAT
>DAIDJX010000229.1:0-5286 GCA_027451165.1 Prolixibacteraceae bacterium
CTGCCATTGGCCGCGGATTTCATCCATACTGCCCCAAAACCCGACAGCCAGACCGGCCAGGTAAGCAGCCCCCAATGCCGTAGTTTCGGTAATTTTTGGACGAACTACCGAGCATTGTAAAAGATCGGCCTGGAAGCGGAGGAGCTGGTTGTTGACCGTAGCGCCGCCATCCACGCGGAGTTCCCTGATATCAATTCCGGAATCCTTTTGCATGGCACGAAGCACCTCATAGGTTTGGAATGCAATACTGTCCACAGCAGCCCTGGCTATATGGGCAACGGTAGTTCCCCGGGTGATGCCCACCAGCGTTCCCCGTGCATACTGGTTCCAGTAGGGTGCTCCCAATCCCGCAAAAGCAGGAACAAAATAAACCCCCTCACTGCTGCTTACTTTGGCGGTAAGCGCTTCCACGTCGTTTGACTGCTGGATTACCCCCAAGCCATCGCGTAACCATTGAACCACGGCGCCCCCGATGAAAATACTTCCTTCCAGCGCATAGGTGGTTTGATCCCCGATTTTCCAGGCAATGGTGGTTAGCAGTTTGCTTTCAGAGGCGATGGGTTTGGTCCCGATATTCATCATCATGAAACATCCGGTTCCGTATGTATTCTTGACCATCCCCGGTTCGGTGCACATCTGTCCGAACAGCGCTGCCTGCTGGTCGCCGGCTATTCCGGCCACCGGAATTGCGGAGGAAAAGTGCCCGGTTGCCATACCATAGATTTCACTCGAGCTGCGCACTTCCGGCAGCATGGAAGCCGGAATCCCGAAAATCCCGAGCAATTCTTCATCCCATTTCAGGGTATGAATATTGAACAACATGGTACGGGAAGCATTTGAAACATCGGTGACATGCAGTTTCCCCCTCGTCAGCTTCCATACCACCCAGCTGTCGACGGTGCCAAATGCCAGCTGCCCTTTTGCAGCCAGTTCCCGGGCTCCTTTCACATGCTCCAGAATCCAGTTTACTTTTGAAGCCGAAAAATAGGCGTCTATGATCAAACCGGTCTTGTCCAGAATGGTCTGAGCTAATCCCCTGTTCTTCAATTCATCACAAAAGCCTGCGGTCCTTCTGTCCTGCCAGACGATGGCATTGTACACTGGTTTACCTGTTTTTCTGTCCCAAACTATCGTGGTTTCCCTTTGGTTGGTGATCCCGATGGCGGCAATATCCGATCCCTGCAAGCCTGACCGGGCAATGGCTTCCATTCCCACTCCCAGCTGGGTGCTCCAGATTTCTTCAGGATTGTGCTCTACCCATCCTGGTGACGGGAAAATCTGCCTGAACTCTTTTTGCGCCGTGGCCACAGGAGTTCCATGGTGGTCAAACAGGATGGCACGGGAACTGGTCGTTCCCTGATCGAAAGCAAGTACAAATTGATTCATAATATCGTTATGAGTTTATTACCAATGTGCAAGGTAATTTTGAGCCAGCGCCCGGTAGGAGGCAATCTGTTCCCCAGTAGATTTAGCATCCCAGCCTGCCTGTTCAGCCATGATTGCTGCCACTGCCGGCGCCAGTTCCATGCTGGCTGCAGCATGGAGAAATAAAGCTCTGGTTCTCCGGGCCATCATATCTTCCAGGGTAACGGGCATTTCGTTTTTGCATATCCAGCTGATCTCTGCAACGGTATAGTCGAAAGCAGGGTGTAATTTTTTCCCGCTTTCAGGATTGCCGGCGATCAGATTTTCGATTTCAGCAGCCCCTTTGCCATAAATCAGGAACCGGGTGTTTTTGACGGTTTCCGGAACCGGTACCAGACACAAATGGCTGGTACCACATGGCCTGGATTCCAGCATTCCTGCCCTGGCAGCTTTATCGATGGTCTCTTCGGCCATTCGCCGGTAAAAAGTCCACTTGCCCCCATACACGGAAAGCAATCCGGAGGCGGAAAGGGTAATTTTATGTCTGCGGGAAATTTCCCTGGTGGCATCGGGATTGTCAGGATCTGACGCTAAAGGACGTAAGCCGGCAAAGACGCTGAGGATATCCTTTCTTCCCGGCTGCCTGATCAGGTATTTTCCTGCATTCCGGAGGATAAAGCCTACCTCTTCGTCAAGCGCTACCGGCTCTTCGGAAATTTGATTCACCGGGGTATCAGTGGTGCCAACGACTACTTTGCCCATCCAGGGTATGGCAAAAAGCACCCGCCCATCGTCGGTTTTGGGGATCATGATGGCGGAGTTGCTTTCCAGAAAGGAACCATCCAGAACGATATGTACCCCCTGACTGGGCCGTATGTGCGGTTTTGCCCCTGGTCGGTCCATCCGGTAGATCTCATCAGTAAAAACACCGGTTGCATTAATCACCACACGGGCTTCAGCTACAACCTCGTCTCCGGTCACCCCATCAACGACAACCACTCCTGAAACCTTTTTCCCGTTTTTCTTCACCAGTTGAGTAACTCTCATATGGTTCAGGACAATCGCTCCATGGTCAACACAGGAATGAGCAATGGCAAGGGCCATCCTGGCATCATCAAACTGACCGTCATGGTAAATGATCCCCCCCTTCAATCCTTCCTGGTTCAACAGAGGAAGCCTTTCCAGTACTTTCTTCCTTCCGATCACTTCCGATTTACCGAGGCTCAGTTTTCGTGACAGGAAATCATAGAACTTCAGCCCCGCCCCATACATAAATAAATCCCACCAGGTATATACCGGAACAACAAATTCCTGATTGCCTGTCAGATAAGGTGCATTCTTCAGTACCAGGCCCCGTTCCTGCAAAGCCTCATACACCAGCAGGATATCACCCTGGGAGAGGTAACGCACCCCTCCGTGAATGAGTTTTGTGCTCCGGGAAGAGGTTCCCTTTGCAAAATCAACCTGCTCCAACAGAAGCGTATCAAAACCACGGACGGCTGCATCCAGTGCAACGCCCAGTCCTGTAGCGCCTCCGCCAATTACAATAACATCCCAGGGTTTATTAAGATGCGCCTGCATCTTCAGAATTTGTTCCGTCCGGTTCACAGTATCAGATTTGACCCCCCAATATTACTAAATAAAGCGGAAGGAACCAGACAATATCCGGGTGAAAAAAGATGTTTTACATCATCCGGAATCACCCCAGCCTGAAGGCTGGGGTTAGTAGTTGATTGTTAAGACTCAGATTGTTTAGCCGACAGGTAGTCAATCTGCAGTTTAAGTATAACCATCTTTTCAAGAGAAGAATCCCTGTAAACAAGCTCTCCGGCAGCTCCATACTTTCTCATGATCACATCCAGACCTGCTCTTTTGGCTTCTTTATCCTCTATGATTTCCACGTTACCACTTCCCATGACAGAACGGTACCGGGAGGTCCAGTCACACGCCATCTTTCCCTTCATCACCTCTTCATTTTGCGTAATCTCAAAAGTAGCCCGACTGTTTTTCCTGATCAGCTCCATTTTTCTTCCCTGTGGTGCAGAATGGAACCAGAGTGATCCGTTGTGGTACCCGTAATTCATAGGTACGATATAGGCTTCAGGGCCATCGACCAACCCCAATCTGCAGAGCGGGGAATTCAGGAGTATTTCTTCTATCAGCCGATGGTCTGTTATCTCTTTTTCAAATCTTCTCATTTAAAGCAATACATTCTTCGTTTTCCACATTTTTGTCAGCTTTCTATTTTCTGAGGTATTTGGGATCGCTGGTTCTACTTTTACCGTCTTTACTGAAATCCCAGACATCGCTGACCTCCCTGATTCCCGGCAGATCTTCCTCCCCTTTTTTTACTTTTTCACGGGTTACCCTTCGTAACTTCCTGTTGGCATCCCGTTTTTCTTCCTTTTCACTGGTGGAGGTAGTAATGGCTGTAACCGGCGCCTTTTTTCTGGAGCGGCTCATCTTAAATGTTTTATCAATTTCTGTACAAACTTACCGTTCAATAATTTCAATTTCCTCGTTGGTCAGATTGTAGATTTTGTACACCATAAGGTCTATTCTTCTGTTGGTGTGTTCAATCCTGTTCCTGAGCTGTTCTGTTTGATCCGGAAGTTTGCTGATCGTGATTTCTTTATAAAGTTCAGTGATCAATTCAGCCAGTTTACAAATAGTCTCACAATCCTGGCCCTTCTCCGGAATGGGAATTTTTTCCATATATTGGCTAAAAAAACGCAAATATCCTCCCCTGATGCTGTTGGTGATTTTCGAAAAATAGTAGTGGAAAAGCTGCGAATTCAGGATAGCCAGGAGATATTTGTCTGCAACGCCGATGTTATAAACCGTATTCAGGGAATATAATCCCTGATCATCAATGACCGCCTGTGTCCGGAGGGCAATGTCGGGGTACATGATCTTGGGGATGTTAAAGGATGCATTTTTTGCCGGAAGCGATTGAAGCTCATACCATTTTTGCTTTCCGGCTCTTTTCTCCAGCTGTGGTCTGAACCTGTCAAGATGGTTTTTTATGGAAGGATAAGCATCTATGGTGATTCCTTTATAGGTAAAAATGAGAAACTTATCACTTACCGGGTGACAGTATCTTTTAATATTCTTGCCGGAAAGCAATGGTTTGATGATTTCCCTGCAGGCGGTGTCTTCTGAAATCAACCGTTCTTTTGTTATGGCATCAATAACAAATGCCTCATTTAACCCTGTTTTAATCCCGTAGAAAATTTTCCCTTTTACATATTCTCCCAATGGGATCCCTTTATTTTGGATTTTCTGAATTAATTTGTTTTCAACTTCTCCTGCCAGGTTCCAACCCTGTTCTTCGAGGTTTTCCTGTTTAACTTCAATTTTATTAAGTAGCACATAATCATCCAGTTGACCGAAATTCAAAGTATTCACAGTCGCCGCTTCAAACGTATTACTCCGGAACGCCCCTTTGTGGGCAATCAGGATGCAGGGATAAGCTGTTGCCCCTTCAAAAACCGGCAGGTCACCAAAGTCAACAATCTGCTCAAGGGTTTGATTTTGCAGAAACCGACGTAAAGGTCTGCCATAACTTGCCCGCATCCATTTGTTGGCCACAATGACGCCATATAACCCATTATTTCGCAATAACCGGAATCCTTGTTCTATGAAGTAACTGTACAAATCGGCCATTCCGTGATAGGCGCTGTACTTTTTCTCATAATACTTTTTTAATATCCCAAGGGACTCCTGCCTGACGTATGGCGGATTACCAATGACCACATCAAACCCTGAAGAAGAATCATAAGTGGTCAATGGCTCACCGGCTTGTTCCTCCATCTTCCGTATTATTTCAGTCGCTTTATTCTGAACACCTTTTAGCCTGGCAATCAAAATTTTAACATCATCAGGTTCAACAGCCTTCCTTGATGTAAAAACCTGTGGAAA
>DAIDJX010000229.1:5296-5525 GCA_027451165.1 Prolixibacteraceae bacterium
AGCCTTCTGCCAGCTAAATGGTTTAACGGATCGTTGAGAAGGATCAAATTCAATGATACCATCATAATAATCTTCGTCAACCAGGCTGTTACCACATTTGATGTTATCGTCTAAAGTGGGCAGAATCCGGTCGTGCCAGAGTTTCTGCTGTAGCTCAATGGTATTCTGTGTCTCTCCTTCCATGCATTTGATCAGCAAACTCAGTTTGGTCACTTCAACCGCATTGACA
>DAIDJX010000230.1 GCA_027451165.1 Prolixibacteraceae bacterium
ATGGCAATCCCGTTGAGTTTTGGGTTCAGGCTTTTCATAACGCGCACCCCTTTCATCTCACCGGTTTCAGTAACTACAAACCCCACGATCAGGGTTCCGGATACGTTTGTCAGATCCAGGCCTGAGTTCCTGAAAGCCTGCAATACATGCTGGTGCATACGGGCATTCCCTCCGGTAAGCATCGGTTCCTCATCCACGGAATAAAAAACGGAATCGATGTATTTATCCCCGTTTTCAAGCCAGTTCAAATTACCAATTAGCTCGTTGTTAGCGTATTGGGAGATGGATTTCAACTGCCCGTTTTCATAAAACTCCCGGCATTCGCCATCCAGAATCAGGGGAAATTTCTTCAGCGTCCGCCCCTCCCGGATGGTTTGCTTACCACTGAGTTCCCTGAAATGAAAAGAACCATCCTCCTTCCGCTCATACTGCCGCACCAGTGGAGTACTTTTTTTATCTTTTTTATTGGTTATCCTGAATGAGTTCCCCTTTTCCTGGGTGACCAGCTCATCCTGGGTGACCTGCCATTTCCTGTCCATTTTCCGGCTGGTAATGATTTCCAGTTTTGAAGGCCCCTGGTAAAAAATTTCCTTACGGGTATCTGCCTGATCTTCAGCAGTAAGCTTTCCGTTCACCCCGGTAAATATAACGGTATCCTGTTGCCCCCAGCCTGTAAATGGAGTAACAAGCAACACAATCAAAATAATATGCCTGATCATTTTATTCATTTCCTGTTCCGGATAAAGTCCGGGAAATACAAATATATCAAACTTTTACCGGCAGAAGGTGAACATTTTTTATCATTTTAACAGTTTGTCCGTTTGAAATCAGGATAAAAGTATCATCCTTTATGTTTATTTTTGAAGTTTACTAATCAGATTCATCATGAAGAAAATAACCACACTTTTTGCAGGTTTGATTGCCTTACTGATTTTACCCGCTTTTACATGGGCAACTGTTAAACTTCCGGCAATTTTTGGAGAGCACATGGTTTTGCAGCAGCAAACCGAAACTCCTGTTTGGGGAAAGACCGATCCCGGCAAAACGGTGACCGTCAGCACCTCCTGGGATAAGAAAAGTTATTCCAACAGAGCCGATGCATCCGGAAACTGGAAGGTTAAAGTAAAAACACCAGTCGCCGGAGGACCCTATTCCATAACCATTTCCGACGGTCAGGCACTTAAGTTGAACAATGTGCTGATCGGTGAAGTCTGGATCTGTTCCGGGCAATCCAATATGCAAATGACCATGCGGGGCTACCGCAACCAGCCGGTTACAGGTTCCAACGAGGCTATAGCAGGATCTGAGAATCCCAATATTCGTTTTATCACTATCGAAAGGAAAACCAGTCTGGTTCCCTTGGACGATTTTACCGGGAAATGGATGGAATGCCTTCCCCAAAATGTGGCGGATTGCAGCGCTGCTGCCTGGTTCTTCGGACAGCTTGTCAACAAGGCGCTTGACGTTCCGGTCGGACTGATCATTTCCAGCTGGGGTGGTACCCGCATCGAACCCTGGATAACCGAAACCGGTCTGAAAGAATTTGAATTCGTAAAACTTCCGGATAAAAATCAGACTGGCACCATTTCCCAGCAGACACCAACCGTGCTTTACAATTCCATGATCCATCCCATGGTGGGCTATGCTTTCAGGGGAGCTTTATGGTACCAGGGAGAATCGAACCGGAACGAACCTGCCAACTATGAAAGGCTGATGCCGGGTCTCGTTAAGAGCTGGCGTACGGCCTGGGGCATCGGCGATTTTCCCTTTTATTATGTACAGATAGCCCCTTATGACTATGGAACCTCAGGTTTAAGCTCTGCATTTCTGCGGGAAGCCCAGCTAAAGGCCTCCAACGCTTTGCCCAACATGGGAATGGCCTGTCTGATGGATGCCGGAGAAAAAGATTGTATTCATCCGGCCAACAAAAAAGCGGCAGGGGAACGACTCGCTTATTTAGCACTGGTAAAAACATACGGGAAAGGCGGATTTGAATACTCAGGACCGGTGCTGAAAGAGATGAAAACGGAAGGAAGCCTTGTTTACCTGACCTTTGACCATGCTTCCAACGGGTTGACCACCTTTGGCAAAGAATTGTTGAATTTCAAGGTTGCCGGTGAAAACAAGGTGTTTGTACCTGCCAAGGCATTTATCACCAATACCGGTATTACGCTGTTTGCCCCATCGGTAGCCAAACCGGTAGCGGTACGCTATGCCTTTGATGATTTTGTGGTGGGCGAACTGTTTAACACTGAAGGCCTGCCAGCATCATCTTTCCGGACAGACACCTGGTAAAAACCAGTTCTGTAACTTTACCCTGTAACGCAGTACCTCCTTTGTGAGCATCGGTGTTATCTGTTTTAGCACTGTGTAACTCTGTGCCTCCTCTGTGTAACTCTGTGTAACTAATTAGATATGAAAAGGATCATCCGGTTATTGCTATTCATCGGGGCTTTCTTTGTTGGATTTTCCCTTTTATTTGTTATTCTGTTCAAGTGGGCCCCGGTACCGGCTACTCCCTTGATGGTTATCCGCAGCGTTCAGCAAATTTCCGATGGTAAACCATTGAAATGGAAGCACGACTGGGTGTCGAAAACGAAAATTTCCAGAAACCTGAAACTGGCGGTCATCTGTTCTGATGATCAGAATTTTATTGCTCACGGCGGTTTTGACCTGGAAGCCATTGACAAAGCCATTCAGGAATCCAAAACCCGCAACAAACGGGTCAGGGGGGCCAGCACCATCTCACAGCAGACTGCAAAAAACGTTTTCCTCTGGCCCGGAAGAAGCTGGGTGCGAAAAGGGCTGGAAGTATGGTTCACCACGCTGATCGAACTTTTCTGGAGCAAGGAGCGTATTCTGCATGTTTATCTGAACTCCATAGAAATGGGGGATGGCATTTACGGGGCGGAAGCAGCCGCGAAAGCCTGGTTCGGAACCTCCGCAGAAAAGCTTTCAGCCCGGCAGGCAGCGGCCATTGCGGCCATATTGCCCAATCCCCGGAAATACAAGGCGGCTAACCCGGGCCCTTATGTAGCCGGGCGTATTGAGTGGATCCTTGGGCAAATGCAGCAGTACGGGCCACTGGATCTGAAATAACTTTTTTCACCGCCAAGTCGCAAAGACGCGAATAAAAATCTTGAGTTTTTTAAAATCAATTCAGGGAAAATGAAATTATCAGTAATCATACTTCTGACCTTGACCATGTTTTGTTGCACAAAACACCCCAATAAAAATTTTGAAGCTCATTATCTTCAAAATAAAGCGCCATTGCGTCCCAATCCTTATACAGAACTCCCATTGGGTGCCATTCAGGCAGAGGGCTGGCTGAAGGAAATGCTTTTACGTCAGAAGTCCGGGGCCACTGGTCATCTCGACGAATGGTATCCTGAAGTGATGGGCCCCCGAAACGGTTGGCTCGGGGGCGACGGCGACCAGTGGGAACGGGGACCTTACTGGATAGACGGGCTTCTGCCCCTGGCCTATATTTTGAATGACGATTCTCTGAAAGCCAAAGTTCAACCCTGGATTGAATGGGCAATACAAAGTCAGCAACCCGACGGCTATTTCGGGCCTTCCAAAGATTACCCGGCGGAAACAGGGTTGCAGCGCAACAACAGCCACGACTGGTGGCCCAAAATGGTAATGCTGAAAATTCTGAAACAGTACCATTCTGCTACCGGGGATCAGCGGGTAATTGACCTGCTGACCAAATATTTCCGATTTCAGCTGAAACATCTTCCGGAGGAACCTCTCGGTCACTGGACTTTCTGGGCAGAATACCGGGCCTGTGACAACCTGATGGTGATTTACTGGTTATACAACATTACCGGCGACAAATTCCTGCTCGATCTGGCCGATTTGATCCACAAACAAGCCTTTGACTTCACAGGCGCCTTTCTGAGCGGCGACCACCTGTCGCGGCAGGGAAGTCTGCATTGCGTCAATCTGGCCCAGGGAATCAAAGAGCCAATGGTGTATTATCAGCAGCACCCGGACCAGAAATATCTGGATGCCACCAGGAAAGCATTTTCAGATCTCCGGAAGTATATGGGACAGTCACAGGGCTTATTCGGGGGAGATGAGGCTTTGCATGGTAACAATCCCACGCAGGGATCGGAATTGTGTTCCGCAGTCGAAATGATGTTTTCTCTTGAAACAATTTTACAGATTACCGGTGATATTCAATATGCCGACCACCTGGAAAAAGTGGCTTTCAACGCGCTACCTACCCAGATTACTGATGATTTCACAGCCCGGCAATATTTCCAGCAACCCAACCAGGTGATGGCTACCCGCCATTTCCGGAATTTTGATGTGAACCACGACGGGACGGATGTCTGTTTCGGCCTGTTTACCGGCTACCCGTGCTGTACTTCCAACATGCACCAGGGATGGCCGAAGTTCACCCAAAACCTCTTTTATGCCACTCCCGACAGGGGTATTGCAGCGCTGGTGTATGCCCCTTCCAGGGTAAAAGCCAGGGTAGGTGACGGAGTTGAAGCGGAGATCATTGAAGAAACAGACTATCCATTCCGGGATAAAGTAAATTTTACCGTTCGCTTAAGCGAACGGCAAGCGACTTTCCCTTTCCATCTGAGAATTCCATCGTGGTGCAAAAATCCGGAACTGACCATCAATGGTCAGCAGCAAATTCCGGAAATCGCAAACAATATCCTGATCATCCACCGGGAATGGGACAACAGCGACAGGGTAGAACTCCGGTTACCGATGAAAATAGAAGTAAGCACCTGGCATGAAAATTCAAACGCCATAGAAAGGGGGCCCCTGGTTTATGCGTTAAAAATAGGCGAAAAATGGGAAAAGGTGACCAATACCAGGGATCCGGAGCGTTACGGAAAAGAGTATTGGGAAGTCAGGCCAACTACAAGCTGGAATTATGGATTATTAAACAGTCAGGTTAAAAATGCCGACAGTCTGATGATGGTGGCAGAGAAACCAGTATCCCCGAATCCGTGGAACCCGGAAAATGCTCCGGTCGAACTCAACACCCGGGGGATCAGAATACCCTCCTGGCAGTTGTTCAACGAAATGGCCGGCCCCTTGCCCTGGAGCGACATGTATAAAATGGATTTAGGCGAAAATCCCTCAGTGGAGGAGATCACCCTGATCCCTTATGGTTGCGCAACTCTAAGGATTTCGGAATTCCCCGTGCTTCGGTAATAAATTTAAGTGAGCTGGTGACTAAGAGTCACCAGCTCACTTAAATTTATTACCTTTAAACACATTCTTAATGTTACCTGAATATGCAATTTGAACCAGAAAATCTCTACCACATTTATAATCGGGGTAATAATTCCCAGATAATTTTCTTCAGGCGGGAGAATTATTTGTTCTTCCTTCAGAAAATAAGAACTTACATTTGCCCGTTTGCCGATATTCTGGCATGGTGTCTTATGCCAAATCATTTCCATTTAATGGTTTACATTAAATTTTGTGAACTGCCAATCAGCGAGCTGGTGACTGGCAGTCACCAGCTCGCTAACCAGATACTTAAGTATAGA
>DAIDJX010000231.1 GCA_027451165.1 Prolixibacteraceae bacterium
AAATGGGACTTGAAATGTCAAAACTGGACACCTGGACATCTCCCGGCTGGAAAATATCTCCTGCATCTTTTACCTTATTCATAAAACTGACATAGGGAATATAAGATAAAGCCCCGGCGATGGCTACGGTGGCAGCTGTTCCGATAACAGCGGCTCCTCCGGCTGCGCCATAGGTGGAAACCGAGGCGAAATACCCTGCCAGCGCACCAACAAAAACGGTGGTAGCTGCTGCTCCGCCTACTGCTCCGCCCAGTATACCGAAGTCGAAGCCCAGGGGCATCCCCATCTTGGTTTCAGCCAGGTTATTTGCATTGTAAATTCCGTTGTCCGGGCGGCGGTAAATGTTGATACTGTAATAATCACCCACATTACCGTCGGCCAGGGTGTATCCATATTCCAGGGACTGCGTGAAACCTTCACTTACCGACACTCCCAGTTTGTGCTCCACCTTGATGTCTCCGGTGGCCACCACTCCTGTCCCGTTAAACAGGAATCCAAGAGATCCCTGCCCGGAGAAATTAAAATTCTTGGTTCGGGATTCTTCCTTATTGTAGGCAATTGTTTGCAATTGCTTTCTGCTGACAGAACCGACACCTCCGTCAAACGAAATGTTTTGTTCCAGTGTGTTCTGAACAATGGCTGACGCTTTTTCCGCTTCATTCAGGCGGATGGCATCAATCCAGATACCGATCTGATTGTTGTAATACCGGATCGAATCCACTTCATAAATCTGATCATCCAGAATGTTGTTCAGGTCTTCAATGGTCACACATTCCGGCCTGAAAGAATAGGTTTCGATGCTGTCATTATCCGTCATTTTATAATAGGCATGGACAATGGTATCCCCGGCATTGATCTCAACTTTGTAACTATGGGCTATTCCGTATCTTATATCTTCCGGACCATCTAAGATTTTGTTGGTATATTTCAAAGCCCCATCCTTCTTTCTGAAGGAATTCACAAATAGGTTGTTTCTCCGGCTTTCCAGTTCCGGCAATAACTTGGCAAGAATGTGCGACTGCGTATACTTGAAATAGGTATCAGAACTATCCGGATTCATGATGAACCCTTCCACAATGCCTAACGTGTATTCTGTATCTTTCAGCTCTGAACTGCCCAGGGAGATTATGCCGTTGGTATTCGCCAGGTTATAGGGTACAACTTTCAAATGGTCGGTTTCGCCATAAAAATAGTTATAGCTTTTACCGATATACACATCTCCCATTGAACCAACCACACCCGGATCTGAGCTGGTTTCCACCCGCTCACTGAACTCAATGGATTGCACATATTCCCCGCTGTTGGAAACAGAAGTGGAAAAACTGATATTGCCTTTGGCTGAATTTTTCGTATCGGTTTTGATGACCGGGCCGGCCAAACCTCCGCCGACAGCTGCTTCGCAACCCAATAAAATTTCCAGACCAAAACCTGCACCATTGTTAAAATCGGTCGAATATTTGGAACTGACGGAATATCCCGATCCTTTCTCAATATAGGCGGAAGATCCTGATCCCGGAGGATCCCGGAGAATAACCTCCGGAATCTGAGGTCCTTCCGTATAAAAGTTGTTTCCTTTCGGTCTTTGCCCGATGATATACGCGCGATACAAATTCCCTCCCGGCATCCAGGGGAACGTATTGCCATCTACCGTCACATTGATTTGCATGCTTTTGGTGAACGAGGTACCGTCGTTGACACTCTTGGTGATGTTGGGAATGCCGACCCTGAAGGTATCAATCACCACACCATCCATCTCCGGGGTAAGCTTAAAGGTCTTCTGGATGTTATCCAAAGCCAGGTTGTTGATCAGCTGAATATCCGCCTCTTTTACCGACTGATAGCTGCTTTCTCCGGAATCATAATTCTGATAAGATTCAAAAACGGAAATTTTTGGCGAATAGCTTTTAAACATTTCAAAAACAGGATATTTGAAATGTGAGGCAACCGTAACTGTATCTTTCGTCCCGTCAGCCGGATTGGTTATCACAATTTCTTTCTCCCCGTAAAAAAGCTCCGTGTCATCCGTATTGGTCACACTGATCTCAGGCAAAGACTGGTAAATATAATTCAGCTTGACATGATATTCGAGTGAATCCAGTAATTCTCCGTTTTCATCATAGGAGTACTCTTTCTTCAGGGAAGGATTTGTAGAAAGATCAATCACCCGGTTCCCGAAGAAATTTTGTACCACATTATTCAGGTCATTGTCGACATCAATGGAAACAATCGAGAATTTCTCAGGAATCAGTTTGGCCATAAATTCACCTGAAGCAGAAGACGTAAATATTTTGGTTTCCTGCTGAGACCTGTTCATGCGATAAGTCACTGTTTCAAAAGTCCGGTTATTGGCGTCATCAATGTCCGACACTACATCATAGGAAAAGATCTGATTTCCGACACCGGCAGTTGTATTGTCAAAGGTCAGCTCCGGATTGGTGCTTCCATGGTCCAAAGTGATGGTTGCCTTACCGATGTTATTGTCCGCCTGCTCAAATCCCATAGGAATCTCATTGCTGCCGGTACCTCCGATAACCCTGCCGACCACTGTGATCAGGGTAGTATCTGTGAAGGGGCTTCCCAGAGTCAGATTCTGGTTAAAACTATACCTCAGGATCGAGTCAGGATAGGCATCGTTATATGGGTAACGTGCACCATCATCAAATGAGTGCCCAAGTTTCACCAGGCTGATAAAATGATCTCCAATGGGAACCTGGATTTCGAATTTACCTTCCGCATTGGTTATTTCGGGTTTGAGATCCGGGCCATACACCGGTTGCCCGTCGACCAGTATCTGAACACCTTTAACCCCCTTGGTGGTATTTCTGTAAACCACTGATCCATTGACCATAAAGGAAGAGATATCAATAAAGTCAATATTGTTGTGGACCTGAGAGTAGTTACTCAGAAAGAGTGTTTTGCCGGAAGGGTTGAACTCATGGGGCGCCATCATCGGAATGATGTTAAAGGAAGAACCATCCGTCAGGTATGGAATGCCTGTGATCAGATAATCACCGTTTTCATCAGTTAATCCCCTGAACCAAAGCTGATTGATATCCGGTATTACGGGAGAAAAAGTACAATTGGACATGGTCCCGTGGTTTTCATTGAAAGCCAGTCCGGATTTCGAAATATCGAAAAAACGGGAAATGTTGACATTTTCGTTTAATCGGTAATAGCCGATCAGGTTATCGTGTCGATAAGGGATATACCTGGAAAAATCATTCAGAATGGTTTCTGCGTCAAGCGCTTTGGACCAGATTCGAATTTCATCGAGATATCCTTTCAGGAATTTGGAGGAAGATTCTTTCCCTATAATGAAGGCGGATGTGTTATTGGCAACAGAGGTAACCGACGTTTTTTTCCTTTTCAATTTGCCATTGAGGTAAAGCAAACTGGAACTACCGTCATACACTGCTGTCACGTGAATAAACGTATCCGTAGACAAAGAGACCGTATACTTCAGGGAATCAGTACCCACGTAGAATTCAAAGGCAGTTCCGGAATAATTGAGTTTGTACTGGGAACCTTTGTTGAATATGGCTGTATTTTTTATTTCACTGAGCCGGACATAAGCCTGAAAGGTAAATGCATTCTGCAGCGTGAAGGAATGATCAGGAATGGTCATATAAGAACTGGTTCCATTCAGTTGAACACTGGTGGTGGGAACCACATCATCACTTTCGGCGGTAATGGTGACTCCCTGCACAGGTTCTCCTGATCCAAAAGTCACTTTTCCACTGACTACAGCGCCCGGATTTCTGAAACCGATATCTTTCGCGCAATTGCTTCTGACGGCCACCGCATCACACATTCCTTCCGCCACGATCGAATATTCATAAAGCACACCGTTCTCGGCATATTTATCGTCATATGCGGCCAGCGAACCATCCAGGGTGGCAATGATGATCGAATCGCTGCTTGCGTACACTTTCCGGTAAACATAATAGGCGTCAATCTGGTTACGGTTGTTGTTGTTCCATTCCAGATGGATGATGTCCGGATAGAAACCTTTGGATGCTTTAAATGAGCCGGCCGGAAAAGTATTGTTTAAACTGGGCGTAAGGGTGACATTGTTGATAGATGCCATGGCGGAATTCCCGCATGAACTGATGGCAGTAAGTTCATATTTGTATGGAATACACAATTGTGCATCGTTGTCGTTATAGCCGGTCGAATTTGCACTTAAACTGTATGTATTTGTAACACCTGTCCCCAGGTTGATCCGCTTAAGTGAAAAACCGGTTTCATTTAAGGAATTGTCAGTCCATGTGATCTGAATGACATTGTTGGAAACAGTGTACGCCATACTTCCCGGTGCCGGAGGGGCGTCTGGAGCAAAGCCCACGACTTCGCTGGAATAGGTGCCCCAGTCAGTGCAATTGTTTTTTGCTCTGACTTTGTAATAATATTGGGTGTTTTTGAGTGGAGGAGTATCTTCATAATACGTCAGATCACCCGGTAAGGTACTGCTGATGGTGGCAAATGTCCCGGAACTTGTTTTCCGCTGTATCTCATAGTTGGAAGGAGTTTCGCTTGACCATTGCCATTGTACCCTGATTTTACCGTCACACCTGTCGCTGCTCGCCGTGGCATTTGTAGGCGCAACCGGAACCGGTTTGGAATTACCAGCCACCTCATTGGTGAAAATCCCCTCATTGGTTACACCACCATATACCGTACGCAACTGCACTTTAAAATTATAAGAAGTCCCATCCGTTGGCCCGGTCCAGGAATAACTGGTTGAAGTAGTATTCGCCAGTGAAACATTGTCTTTGTAAATGTAATAGGTATTCGTGACATTGGTGGACCTGATATTACCGGGTGCACCCCAAGAGAGATCGATCTGGTTACAGGTACTGGTAGAAGCAGTCAGATTTTGGGGAGCATTAGGCTTATAAAATGTAAGCGAAAATGTGTGTCTTACAGTACTCTGTTCAACCCATCTGAATTGAACAGCGCTGTTATATACACCTGAAGGAGAAGAAGTGATGGTCAACCGGCAAACATATTCGCTGGCGTCACCATCTCCGTCGATGTCAACCTGTCCGCGGTTGGTCATAAAACTGTAATTGGAATAAACCTCCTGATACCAGTTACTACCATCTACCCAGTGCTTTATCAGGAAAATGTTCGTCCATACTCCTTCAATATTAGCCTGAAGGTACAGACTGTCGGATATCAGGTTACCATTGTCATAGCGTTCAAAATCGACAATAGCATAACCATCGGAAGTGTTTTCGCTTACCAGAAAATGATTGGTAGGCCCAAATGCGTGAGCAAAATATGCAGTAACCGTAAAAAGGATAAAAAGCATAAAATGCTTGGCAACCCGTGAAGCTGTTTTTTTCATAGTGTCAGGTATTTTATTATGATTCATTTCAAAAGGCATTATCCGGAATTGATTGATCCGGTTTTCTAAAAATTTAGGGTTGTAAATCCATTTTTGTAAATGCCAAAAGTCAAATTTCAGAGAAATTAAGGCAAAATGGAATAACTGAATTTTTTTTCTTGCATTGATTTTAT